>JBIKLM010000009.1:0-26574 GCA_044359835.1 Planctomycetota bacterium | reverse complement strand
CCTGGCCGATTTCCAGCGCACCTTCCGCTCGGACGGCTCCTCCAAATTCGACGCGTTCCTGCGCGGCGACTCCGCGGCCCTCTCCGACGAGGCCCTGCGCGGCCTGCACCTGTTCCGCACCGAGGCGCGCTGCCTGAATTGCCACAACGGGCCGCTCTTCAGCGACGAGGGCTTCCACGACCTGGGCCTGTCCTACTACGGCCGCGAGCGCGAGGACCTAGGCCGCTACCAGGTCACCTCCGATCCCGCCGACGTGGGCCGCTTCCGCACGCCGTCCCTGCGCAACCTCTCCCGCAGCGGCCCCTACATGCACAACGGCCTGTTCGAGCTCGAGGGCATCCTCAACATGTACGAGGCCGGCATGGTGACCCTGAAGCGCAAGCCCGAGCAGCAGGACGATCCCCTGTTCCCGACCAAATCGCCGCACCTGCAGCCGCTCGAGCTCTCCGACCAGGACAAGGCCGACCTGCTCGAGTTCCTGCGCTCCCTGACCGAACGCAAACGCCGCCTGTCTCCGCCCGAATTGCCCGCCCTGGGCGATCTGTGAGCGGGCAGCGCGGGCAGCAGACTCGCTGCCTGCCCGCGCCCGGCGTACCTGTCTACCGGCTGACCTCGATCGAATCGCCTCGAGCGCGTTCGGTGCGTGGCCCGGTGGGCCACGCGGGAGGGATTCGCCCGGGGCGAAGCGGCCCGCGCCGAACCGCCCTGGGGCTGCTCATCGCGGGCCGCACGCTTCAGGTGCCGATCGTGACGGACACGCGGTTCGAGAACGACAGGTCGATTGCGCTGGCGCAGGGGCTGGTGCCGAAGGTCAGGACCGTGTACTGCATGTGCACGGTCTTGCCCACCAGGCTGGCTTTGCAGGGGATCTGCAGGATATTGCCGCTGGTGCCCGCGAACATCGGCGACACGATGGTGGTTTCGAAGGGCAGGAACTGGCAGGGGCCGCAGGGCAGCGCCAGCTGGGGCACGGCGATGTTGAGGATCGAGACCGGGGCCACGGGGCTGGCGCCGCTGGTGTTGGCCGTGAAGATGCCGTTGCCGATCGAAGCCACGCCGGCCTGGTTGATATTCAACACGCCGGCGGCGCCGCAGCCGCCCCCCAGGTCGCTCCAGTTCGGCACGAAGTCGGTGAACAGCGTGTAGGCCTGGAAGCGGATGTCTTGCTGGTTGCCGGGCGTGGTCGAGACGTTGTTCCAGGTCAGCGCTGCCACGGTGTTGTAGTAGGCCCCGCTGGTGGCCGACAGGCAGGCGATCGTGGGGCGCGAGTCGAAGCTCACCAATTCGACGACCACCGGGGCATCGCAGACCAGGTTGGTCTGGGAGTCCAGCGTCATCAGATTGAGGAACGACAGCAGACCCAGGGATTCGTAAGCCACCAGCGTTTTGCACGGGCGCGTGCTGACCGAGAAGTTCCCGATGCCGTTCAGGTTGCTGGCGATCAGCGTGGTCGGGGCCCCTGGCGCCGCCGCGAGGCTGCCGCCGCTGAGGCGCATCAGCCGCGTGACCAGGTCGTGGGTTGCCGAGGCCGGTTTGTCGGTCGACACCGCCACCGTCCAAGTGTTCGCGCCGGGGATGGCGTTGCTCTGGTCGAGTTCGATCCCGTTGGCCGGATTGCTGCTGCTGAGCACCAGGGTCTCGCCCACGAGGACCGGGATCGTGCCCGCGGCGCTGGGCTCGTAGACGGCCATGTAGGCCCTCCAATCGCTGCTGGTCGGCGTCGAGCGGCGCAGATAGCCCACGGCCAGCTTGCGGTCTACGCCCAGGTTGCTCTGCAGGCTGATGTCCGCGAGCACACCCTGGTTGCCGCTGGTCTGGGTGGCCTGCAGGAGCAGCGTGGGTGCGCTGACGCTGAAGCCGCCGCCCGAGGGCTGCAGGATGCTGGCCCGGATGCCGGTGCCGATGCGATGCCAGACCGCGTAGACCCGGTCGAGGCCGGAGCCCAGCGTCTCGATGCACAGGTCGGGGGCTTCCAGGAAGCCGTCCGCCGCGGTGTCGAGCACGAAGCTGGCCAGTTGGTTGCCCGTGGCCGCGTCGAGAACCGCGGCCCGCGCGGTGTCGAGCAGGCCGTCGTTCTGCACCCAGGACACCACGAACCTCGAGGCCGAGTTCAGGGTGGCCACGCGCGGGCGCGTGTCCGGCAGGATCGCGCTCGAGATCACCAGCAGCGGGCCGCTGGGAGCCCCGAAGAAGTCGAGCATCTGGCCGCGCACCACGAAGCTCGTCGCCGACAGCTGGCGCTTCCAGACGAACAGCTGGCGCGCCGCCAGCTCGTCCGCGGCCACCTCCGCTTCGCGGTCGTTGTTGCCGATGCCGACCAGGGTGCTCGGGGTGGCGACCAGCGGATCGAGGATCAGCGGGTAGCTGGCCTGCTCCAGGAAGCCGGCGCCCACGCGCCAGGTCAACACGCCGTCCAGGACCTCCACCTGGCCCGCGGCGCGGCGCCCCTCGGCGTCGATGGCCGTCAGACCCCCGTAGTGGACGTCGCCGTAGGGCCCGTCGAACAGCCAGGTGCCGTCCGCTTGGCGCGTCGCGTAGGGCGCCAGGTTGCCGGACAGGTCGAAGGAGAGCAGCAGGTCGCCATGTCCCGCCGGGGCGCTTTCCAGGACCACGCTGTGCTCGAGGCCCGCCGCGGTCAGCTCGAAGCGCTCGGAGACCCCCGGGGCCCGGGCGTACTCGGCGCTCGCCAGCCCCGCGCCGCGCACCGGCGCCAGCGCGGCGGCCGATGACCAGCTCCCAGCTCGCCCGAGAGCGCTCAGCGCCACGCCCAGGACCTGATCTTCCGGCGCCGCGGCCCCCAGCACCGGGACGAACTCGGCGCCGCGCTCATCGAAGCGCACCTCGTACCGGCCGGCGACCCCCAGCAGCCCGCCCGGCACCTCCGCCAGGCCCACAGCCTCGCTCGCCAGGGCCCGCGGCGCCCCCAACGCCCGGCCGGACGGTTCGATCGGGGCCTCCTGCCCCCAGCCGGGGCCAGGCAGGCCGAGAAGCAGGGCGGGAAGCATCCAAACGTTCAGTCGACGGAGCATGGCAGACCTCGGGGAAGCGCGCCGGAGCCGCAGGGCAGGCGCTGGGACGCCTTCCGAATCCCGATCCGCGCGCCCCCGTCTCGGCCGCAGCGGCGATTTGCCTGGGGGCCCGATTTCCTGCCGGCGGTTCAGGAGGGCCGAGCCCAGGGGCGCTCCCCGCGGGGCAGGGCACTCCGGCAGGGACCCGGGGCGGACGGACTGAGAAAAAAAAGCGGGGCTTCCGGGGATCGTGGGGGCAACGGAGGCCTGCGGCGTTCCGGGAAGCCCGCAGACACGAGTCCAGCGATCCCGCCGAGGCCCTGGAGTTCCGTCGCCGACCGCGCCGCCGCACCGCCAGATCGAGGCAAAGGGGGGCGGCGCGGTCGGCGGCGGGGCGTGAGGATCCCCTGGAGGTCCAGAGCCAGGAGCAGAGCCGTGCCCTTCACCTCTTCAGGCACCCCAACAACTTTCTGAAGAGCCGAACAAATCGACTCGCGCTGCGCTCGAGCAGTCAGACCAGCCCGCCGGCATGTTTTTTGGGCCGCCAGCCGGCGGCCACAGAGGCCGGGAGCGCCGCTGCGCGCCGATTTTTTTCAGCTTCTGGCGCCTTGGGGGGCTCCAGCGCCGCGGTCCTGAGCCCGTCGTGACGGCTCACTGCCCCCAGACCTCACGGCATCGGCCCCGCAGCCTGCCGTCCCGGGGGCTGCCGCCCGTCGAGCCCGCGCGGCTCTTCGCTCCGGACCTGCCCAGGCTCTGCGCAGGCAGCCTGCAGCCTCGCCTGTGCCGCCCCTGGGATTGCGGTTCGGCGATTGCGCCTGGGGGGATTCTCGGTTAATCGTGACCGTATGGCCATTCTTCCTCACGTGCTGCTGGCCTGCCTGCTCGGAAGCGACTGGATGGTCGATCCGGCGGGTGGGGGGGACTTCGTTTCGATCCAGGCCGCCCTGGCTTCGCCGACCGTGGTCGACGGAGATCGCTTGTGGATCGCGCCCGGGGAATACGGGCTGATCCCGCTGGCGAAGTCGGTGGATCTGCTGGCCCTGCCGGGCCAGCGCTTCCACGCCGATCAGGTGCTGGCCCAGGGACTTTCTGCCTTGACCTTGCAGGGACTGACGACGCGCTTCCTGCGAATCGAGGACGTGCCCGGGCGGCTCGCGCTCTTGGATGTGGAGGTCGGACGGGACGCGGTCGTTCCCATCGATCCGATCCTGCCGATGGTCTACGGCCAGACCTGGATCAATTCCTGCGACCAGGTGCTGATCGCAGATTGCCTCCTGCGCGCCACACACCAGTGTTATCCGGATGTCTCCAGCTCGACGACCTCGGCGTTGTTGATCGGCGATTCGCGCGTCGCGATCAGCAACTCGACGATCCTCGGTTCCGACGACCTGGGCGGCTTCTCGGGCACCTGCTCCTCGCACTATCCGAGCGCCCCGGCCGTATCGGCTTGGAACAGCGATCTCTCGCTTTCCAGCGTGACCATCCAGGGCGGGATCTCGAACATGGTCGGCGGCAGCGCCCTGCGGATGAATGGGGGTCACTTGGATGCGCGCGGCACCGGTGCCGAGCTCTGGACCGCGGGCAATGCCGCTGCTCTGGTCGTTTGGGGCACCGCAGCTCAAGGCAGTCTGAGCGGCATCCAGCTCTCGCCGCCGACGCAGCCCGCCTGGCTGGTCTCCCCCAGCGAGCTGCTGCCCCTGCTGCGCGCGCCCGCCCTGGCCGACGCCGGCGGCAGCTACACGATCCAGCTCTTCGCCCCGCCGGGCGAGCCCGCCGCGGTGCTGCTCTCGGCCTTCCCCGCCCTCGATCCGGTCGCCCTGGCGCCCCTGGGCGCCCTGTGGTTCGACGCCCTGGCGCCCTTCGCGTCCTACCTCGAACTCGGCACCGGCTTCGTCCAGCCCGCGGCGCGCACCTTCAGCATCCCGGCCACCCCCGCCCTGCTGGGCAGCGTGATCACCCTGCAGGCCTTCCTGCCGCCCTGCGGCTCGCCCGCTTGCCCCTGGGGCGGCCAGGGCAGCCTGACGCCCCCCACCGCCGCGCTGCTGCGCTGACCGGCTGATCAAGATCGCCTCCGGCTGCGCCCGAGCCGCAACACCAGCCAGTCCCAGTCCTTTGGCCCGCCCTCCGGCGGCCACGGAGGCTGGGATCGGCACTGCGCACCGTTTTCTCCCAAGCCTCTGACCGGCCGGGGACGGAAAGAACCCCTCTGGCTGCGCACGAGCCGTGAAAACGCTCCGTCCGCCTTCCTTTGGGCCGCCATTCAGCGGGCGTCGGGGCCGGGATCATCGCCGCGCGCCGATCCCAGCCTCTGACCGGCAGGCGAGCGAGCGGTTGGGTCTGCTTCGGTTGCTCGAATGGGGCCGGGTCCGCTCCGGTTCCTAGGACGGTATCGGTGCCCCTGGCCGCTCCAGCGTGCACGGTTCGGCCCGCATGACCTTGGCGATGTGTTCGCCCCCCGGCCCGCAGGTCGAAGCCGCGGCGGGTTTGCCCCCCCGGCGCGGTCGCTGCCGCTCCCCCGGCTAAGCTCCGGCATGCGCTGGATCTCGGCCTGTCTGTGCCTGCTGGCCCTCGGTTGCTCCGGCCGTCCGGCGGAGCCGCCGCGGGATCTGGTCGTGGTGTTGCTGGATGCTCTGCGGGCCGACGCGCTGGGCTGTTACGGCGCAACGCGCGACACCAGCCCGGCCCTGGATGCCTTCGCGGCCCGCGGGCTGCGCATCGAGGGCGCCTTCTCGAGCGCTTCGTACACCTTGGCGTCGGTGGCCTCGCTGTTCACCGGCGAGCGGCCGGCCTCCCACCGGGTGCTGGGGCTGGCCACCAACGTGCTGCCGCCCAGCCTGCCGACCTTGGCCCAGGCCTGCGCCGAAGCGGGCTTCGCCACGGCGGCCTTTTCGTCGAATCCCCACATCGTCGCCGCGGGAGGCTTCGGGCGCGGGTTCGAGCGCTTCGACTATCTGCCCCGGGACCGCTTCGACCTGCACAGCGTGCCCGCTGCGGTCTCCGCGGGTTTCCTGGGCTGGTGGCGCGCCGAAGCCGCGCGCCCGCGCTTCGCTTACGTGCATGTGCTGCCGCCCCATCAGCCCTACGACCCACCGCCGCCCTTCGACCAGCGCTTCGGGGCCGGCGCGGTGCCGCGCGAGCTGGGCCTGACCGACCGCTTGACCGCCTTGCAGCAGTCGCGCGGCGCCGCGGGCGACGGGGATCTGCTGGCCCAGATCCGCGCCCGCTACGACGCCAACGTGGCCTACGCCGACGCCTGGTTCGGCGAGCTCCTGGCCGCCCTCGACGCCGAGCCCGGCGCCGATCGGCGGCTGCTGGTGCTGCTCGGCGACCACGGCGAGGGTTTCGGCGAGCACGGCGACATCCTGCACGGCGCCAACCCCTTCGCCGAGATGACCCGCGTGCCCCTGCTGCTCGCCGGCCCCGGCCTGGCCCCCGGTGCGGTACCGGGCGTCTTCTCCCTGGTGGACCTGCCCGCGACCCTGTGCGAGCTCCTGCGCGTACCCTGGCCGGGCCCCGGCCGCTCCGCGGCCCAAGAGCTGCGCGACGGCCGCCTGGACCCATCTCGCGAAGCCCTCTCCCGCTCCATGGGCCAACGCCCCCTCTGGGCCTTGCGCCAAGGCCCCTGGACCTACGCCTTCCAGCCCGGCGGCGACTTCTCCGCCCTCTTCGACCGCTCCCAAGACCCCCTCGAACAAGCGGACCTGGCCCCCGCCCAACCCGCCCACGCCAACGCCCTGCGCCAACGCCTCGAAACCCTCCTGACCAACGACCAAAGCTCCGCCTCCCGCCGCCCCACGCCCCCACCCCACCGCGGCGACCAAGCCGCCCTGCGCTCCCTCGGCTACCTCGGCGACTGACCGCCCCTTAGCCCGAAGAGCAGCAAGGCCCGGGCAGGTCACGGAAGCACCGCGCAGGCCCCCAATGAAGACAGCGCTTGTTCTTCAGGATCGATGGATGATTGCTGGCTCCCAACGGGTTCTGCCGAAAGCTTCGCACCTGTGACTGCCCGCATCCCTGATTCACGCATCAGCCGAACAGGTCGCCGGCGGGGCGGGCCGGGGCGATCGGGGAGAGGTTCGGGAAGTGCGCGAGCCAGTGGGCGGGGAGGTCTTTGGGGGGCTGGCCGAGCAGGGCCAGGAGTTCGACGCCGGCGGCGATGGCTTGGCCGCCGAAGTGGTTGTTGGTGATGGCGTAGGTGGAGTCGCTTTGGGCGGCGAGGCGTTTCAGCGAGTCCGCCAGGGGGGCCAGTTCGGAGCCTTGGTAGGCGTAGCGATAGCGCTGATCGCGGCCGGCGCTGGGGTCGAACCAGGCGGCGCTGTTGCGGCCGTGGAGGCGCAGGTAGCCGATCGGGCCGAGGCCTGAGAAGTCGGCGGGCGGGTGGTCCTGGGACGGCGGCAGGTCCAGCAGGGCCAGGGAGGCGCCGGCGGATTCGAGGGCGCGCAGGGAGTCAGGCCTGTACCAGGCGCGCTGGCGCAGCTCGAGCACGGGTTTCAGGTCGCGGGTCAGGGAGAGCAGCGCGGCCAGGTAGCGGCGCTCGCGGGGGCCCGGGGCGAAGGCGAAGGGGAACTGGATCAAAAGCACGCCGAAGCGCGGGCTCTCCAGCAGGGGCGCCAGAGCGGCGCGGTAGTCGCCGAGGCCCACCTCCAGTTCGCGCGGGGTCTTGAAGCGCTCCTCGCGCCGGTGGGTGAAGTCCTGGTGCAGCTTGGCCGTGAAGCAGAGGCGCGGGTTGGTGGCCGCGCGCCGCAGCCAATCGCGGCAGTGCTCGGGGTCCGGCAGGCGATAGAAGGGGGCGTTGATCTCGATGGCATCGAAGACGCTCGCCAGCAGCTCGAGCCCGTGGTATCCGCGCGGTTTTGGCCGCGGATGGATCGGGCCCTCCCAGTCCGCGTAGGACCAGCCCGCCGGACCGACGCGGATCACCAGTCGACCGGCACGCCCAGGGCGGCGTGGGCCTCCCGCTCGAGCGCGATCAAGCGCTCGCGCACCGTATCGGCGACGGCCTCCAGGGCGGCTTCGCCGGCGTCCGCTTGGACCTCGAGCGGCTCGCCGTAGTGGATGCGGACGCGGCTGAAGGGCCAGGGGATCAGGAAGCGGTCCCAGCTGGAGAGCCGCCAGGCGCGCTGGGCCGCATAACCGATCGTGACGATCGGGAAGCCGGTGGCGCGCGCCATCCAGCCCAGGCCCAGGTTCATGCCGTGGCGCGGACCCCGGGGTCCGTCCGGGGTGATCACCACCGTGCGCGCCGCGCGCAGCTCGCGCAGCATCTCGCGCAGGGCCCGCGAGGCCTGCTTGTTGGAGGAGCCGCGGATCGTCGAGTAGCCGAAACGCGGCAGCAGGCGATGCATCAGCTCGCCGTCGCCGCTGGGCGAGACCAGCACTGCGATGCCGCGCCCGCGGTGCGGCACCACCCCCACCAGCAGGCGTCCGTGCCACATGGCCACCAGGCGCCCGCCCTCGCCCGCATCCCGAGGGAAGCGCTCGGGATGGTCGAGTTCGATCCGCCAGGTGGCGCTGAGCAGGCGCACCAGCCAGACCCCGAAGGTGCCGATCAGCGGCAGCACCAGGGCGCGGCGCCGCTCCCGGCGGCTCATCTCGCGCCAGCGCTTGCGGCGCGGTGGGGTGGCGGTCTCGCTCATCTCTCCCCATTTCAGGGCCCGCGCGGGCCCGGAGCCAGGGCGCGCCCGGGAATCGTCAGGGGCGGGTCCGCGGGGCTTCGCGGCGGGCCGCCTCGGCGCGGCCCGCCGACCGGCGGGAGGCCGACGGCGAGCGGCCTATCACTGGGCGCGCACGTCGTCGCCCTGGCCCTGCTCGTCCAGGCCGTTCGGCCCCATGGAGCGCAGCAGGAAGCCGCCCTCGGACGTCAGGGAGTAGGCGAAGGGCCGGCCCCATTCATCGAGCGGCAGGGGCGCCCCTTCGAGGCAACCCTGGGGGAAGCGCGCGGAGGGCTGGCTCAGGTCGGAGAGCTGGCTCGGGTAGCTGCCGCGGTCCCAGCGATAGACCTCCAGCAGGGTGCGCAGGCGCAGCAGCCCATCGCGGGTGGCCCCGCGATCGCCCTCGGCGCCGGCGGGCACCGTTTCGACGGGCTCGCTCCAGGCCTCGGCGGCCTCTTCTTCAGGCTCCGGGATTTCGGACTGGGTGGAGGTCGCGTAGCTGGCCAGAAGCGCGCTCACAAGACCGCCCAGGGGGATCTCGGGACCGAAGGAGGAGTCGCAGCGCGTGATCCGGCCGGCCGGGGATTGGCGCGTGACCGATAGGGTCGGCCGGAAGTGCCGGGTGAGCAGCTCGGCGTCGGGCAGCTGGCTCAAGTCGAAGGGCAGCTCGCCCTCGCCCATCCCGCCCGCCAGTGCCCCGAAGGTCTTGACCAGGCCATACAGCGTGCCGATGTAGCTCGGGTAGTCGATGTAGAGCAGCTCCTGGATGCCTTCCCCGAGGGCGGGGTTGCCGACCAGCGGCGAGCGCGGGCTGTCGGGCCCGGTCTCGCGGCGCAGCTCGTCCTTGACCGCCTTCGAGCCGGTGCTGATCAGCAGCGTGTCGCCGCGCAGGCCGAAGACGTACTCGGCGACCTCGGCTTGCGAGCCGGGCAGGGCCCCGTAGGGCTGCACCTTGAGTTCGTAGTAGGGCAGCTTCTTGTAGGGCCGATCCTTGAGCGAGAAGGACTCCGGCTCGAGCGCCACCAGGCCGCGCAACCAGGCCTCGAGCCCGCGCTGCAGCTTGGCCGCGTCCTTGGCCTTCAGGGTCATGACCAACGACGGCGGCGCCAGACCGCGGACCAGGCCGACGCTGATGGCGACCTGGGGCTCGAGCTGCTGGATCAGGTCGGTCTCGACCGAGAAGCCGCCCTGTTCTTGCAGCAGCGCTCGCGGGAACTCGCCGCGCTCGCCCGGCGTGAAACCCAGGCTGGCGTTCAACAGATCGAACAGGCGGCGGATGTCCGCGCCTCCCGCCCAGACCATGCCGGCCTCGGGGTCGACGCGGTCGAGCAGCGAGCCATCCAGGGCCGAGCCGCCCAGCATCGCCGGCACCTGGCTGCCGCCTTCGGGCTGGAAACGGTGCTTTTGGAACTGGCCGTCGACCAGCGACGTGCGCGAGAACTGGGGCCCGAAGCCCCCGCTCATCCACTCGACCAGCCCGCGGGTGGCCCCAGCCAGGCCTGACGTCGAGATCGGCACGGGCAGATCGCCCAGCTCACCCAGGCCCGCCGAGCCGAGCTGCTCGAGGCCCAGTTCGCTGAGCTGCCCCACCAAGGACCACAGGCTGTCGGTCTGATAGACCTCGAGCACCGGCTGGCCCCCGGCGGAGCCGGTTTCTGCGCGGGCTCGGGCAAAGCTGGCGGCGCCGGCCAGTCCGCCCGGGGTGGACAGGCGCGGCTCGAGGTCGGCGAAGGGATTGCCGAGGCCGCCGATGAGCAGGCGCTTGCTGTCGCCGGCGGCCCAGACCTCGATCTCGCCCCAGCCGGCGTCCGAGCTCATGGTCAGCGCCCGCCATTCACCGTCCCGGGCGACCAGGGTCGGCCGCTGCACGGGGGCCTCCGCGGGGAGGCTGCCCGCGATTTGATCGAGCAATTCCGTCGCCACGCCGGCCTGATCGAATTCGAGGCAGACTTCGAAGCCCAAATGGGGCAGCAGGGAGCGCCCCAGGGCGGCCGCCACCAGCTCTTCCAGGCTGTCGCCGGGCACCAGGTCCGCCGCCTGTCCTTCGCCTCCCGGGTGGCCATCCGAGCCCAGGCTCATCACGGTCGGCAGCATCTCGATCTCGGCGTCCTCACCCGGCCCGCCCCAGGCCTTGATCGTCGGGCGTTCGATCAGCTGCAGCCCGTGGCCCCAGGCATCGCGGAGGCTCTGCTCGGGCAGGCCCAGCTGGGCCAGGTCGGTGATCGGGGGCGGAGGTTCCTGACCCTCCTCGAGCATCCAAGGCTCGACCCGCGATTCCTCCAGGGCCCGCTGGGCGCTGAGCACCGTCACGGCGGTCTTCAGGACGGCCAGGTCCGCGCCCAGCGCTTGCTCGAGGTCCTTGGGCCAGCGCAGGGACAGCGACAGGGAGCGCGCGCTTTCGATCGCCCGCGGCAGACCCATCTGCACCAGCTCGGCCGGCAGGGCGCCCAGCGAGAGCTGCTCGCTGGCCTGCGCCAGCAGCTCGTCCATCAAGACCTCGCCGCCGGTCAAGCGCTCGACCGCAGCGGCCAGGTCCGGATCGAAGACCAGCCGTGCCAGGGGCGAATCGAGATAGGCCTCAGGCAGGGCGCGCAGATCCGGCAGGCGCAGGTAAAGCGAGGCGTTCGCGGGGTGCAGCGCCGCGTGCCCGTCCGGATCCGCGCTGCGGGCGAGCGCGGGGGCCGCTGGCGCGTTCGGGCGCGCTGCGGCGGCGGGATCGGCCGCCTGGGCCTGCGCCGCGGCTGCGCTGTGGCAGCGCGGCCCGACGGGAGCGGCGGTCGGGCAGGGGGGCGGCAGGAGCAGCAGCGCAGCGAGGATCGGCACGGTCGGGTGCTTTGGGTGAGGCGGAGAGCGGTCGGATGTGTGCGGCTCAGGAGCTCGCGTATTTGCGGAACTCGGCCTCGTGGGCTTCGATGGCCTTGAACAGGGCCACGGTGGCCTTTTGGATGTCGCCTCCGGACTGGAAGGCCTCGCGCCAAGCGCGGTGGGCTTCCTGCACCGGCTGGCAATTGCCGTGCATCACGAAGGAGATCAGCAGCCCGCACTGGCTGGCCATCTTGCCGGCCTTGTCCGGGTCCGCCTGCATGGACTGATCCGGTTGGAAGGCCAGGATTTTGGCCAGGGGATCGAGTCCGCCGCGGCGCTCGATGTTCTGCATGGCCCAGTGGCGCGGCCAGTGCACGTCGCCGCCGGAGGGTGCCGTGCGATCGAGGAAGTAGCGCTCGAAGAAACACGCCGCCCCATAGCGCAGGCTGAACGGCAGCCGTTTTTCGCCGTAGAACTCCTGCAGCGGGAACTTGCTCGGATCGAAGCGCGCGTTCTTCTTGCCGCTGGTGCTGGAAGTCAGTTTGGCGATGGCCTTGGGGCTCGGGTCGAGGCCCTCGACGTAGGACAGGCCGGCGGCCAGGCGGGCGGCGTGGCGGCCGAAGCGGTTGCCGGCTTCCGAGCTCGCATCCCAATAGCCAACGCCGCAGCCCAGGTACTTCGAGCTGGCCGGATCGAACCACAGGTCCGCGAAGAAACCGTAGGTGCCGCCCGAGAACCCGAAAGCCTCGTAGGCCACGGTTTCAGAGCCCTTGGCCATGGCGTTGTACTGATCGAGGGAATTGAGCAGCAGCAGGTGCGGAGGCGACTTGGGCGAAACGCCGAAGAAGGCGTTGAGGTCGGAGAGTCCCCCATCGATCTCCTCGAGGGCCTTGATGGCCGTGGCGCGATCGAGGGTCGTCCAGAGCACGAAGTGGCGTCCGGGGATCTGCCACCATTGGCCGAACTTGGAGTGGTACTGGTCCGCTTCCTCCAGGCTCAGCCACTGGTCGCCGCACTTCCACAGGCCCTGCTCCAGTTTGGGCTTGTCCTCCGGAGCGACCCAGGTCAAGTCCTGCTTGACCCAGCCCTCGGTGACGCGCTTGTGCTCTTCCGGATCGACCCACTCGCCGCTCTCCAGCTTGACCCAGCCCTTCTCCAGGTAGGGCACGTCCTTCGGATCGACCCAGGTGTCCTTGTAGCGCACGTAGCCCTTGGCCTTGGCCTCCGCCTCTTCTTTCTGCTGCTGGTACTCGAGCTTCTTCTTCTCGTTGGGGAACCACTTGCCGTCGTACAACACGTGGCCGAGCAGCTCGTGGGCCTTGGCGTCGCCGTCGTCCACCTCGAGGATCGCGCGCAGCACCTGACGTGATTCCTTGCTCATGCCGAAGGCCTCGGCCCAGTCGTAGACCTTCCAGAGCGCCTCGCGATCGCCCTTGGCTTCGGCCAGGCGCTTTTCGAATTCCGCCTTGCGATCGTCCTGGGCGCAGTGAGCCGGGGGCGCCGGCTGCGGGCTGGCCGCGTGGGCGGGCAGGGCGTCGAACAGGAGGGCGGCCAGCAGGAGGTTGAGGGAGAGTTTCGACATCGCTCGGCGGATACGGCGCTGCGGTTCCCCGCGCAGCCGCGGGGGGGCCGGAATTCTAGGTCGCGGCGGAGCGCGGAAGGCGGGCGGAGGCTGCCGGGGCGGATGCGCTGGCCGAGCGGGGCGGGGCGGGGCGATTCGGGGCTGCCGGGGGAGCGCCCGCGCGGTCGAAGCCCTCCCAGCTGCCGCGGCTCGCGTCCCCCATGGGGAATCGGGCCTGGACTGCCCTGGAGCTCGACCGGGGCGCCCGGGGGCGCCCGCCCCCCTGGGCCGGGAGGGGCCCCCCGCTGGGCCGTGCTCGTGCCCGCGGGGGCAGGTCTGTGCCGAGGGGCCCGTCGCGGGGCCCCCGGGGGTCACGGCGGAGTTGCTCGCGGCCGCGCGAGCAGCGCCTCGGTGGCTGCTAGACTCCCCGCCCCTCAGCCCGCTCCGCTCCCATGGCCCAGCAACAGCACAAGTCCGCTTCCGAGATCAGTTACGCCCCCCTGCAGGACAAGACCCTGATGCAGGAGTGGGTGCAGCGCTACGGCAAGCTGGGCTTGCTGGTTTTTGCGGTGATCTCCGCGGGAATCCTGGGCTGGGAGTGGCAGAAGGAGCGCAAGACCTCGATCCAAGACCAGGGCTGGGCCGGCCTGCAGGACCTGGTGACGATCCAGAACTTCTATGGCATGTCCCAGGTCAATCTGGCCGAGGGCGCCAAGCTGGAGGACTTCGGGCGGCGCAACAAGGAGTCCGGGGCAGGCATCTGGGCGCGCACCCTGGCGGGCCCGGCCTTCGCGGAGAAGGGCGACTACGGTCGCGCGCTCAACAGCCTCCAGGAGCTGGCCCGCGAGCAGCCGAACCATCCCCTCGTCGCCGGCGTCGAGGGCCTGAGTTTCGATGGCGGCGGCCTGGTCAAGCGCCTGGAGACCCGCCTGGCTGGCCTGCAGACCCTGCGCGCCGAACTGCCCCTGCTGGTCGGCAACCCGGCTCCGCCGGCGGATGCTCCGCGGGTCCGCATCGACACCAGCGCCGGCCAGATCGAGGTGGCTCTCTTCCCGGCCAAGGCTCCCAAGCACGTGGAGAACTTCCTGAAGCTTGCCCAGGACGGGACCTATGTGGGTACTAAGTTCCACCGGGTGATCCCCAACTTCATGATTCAGGGCGGGGACCAGAACAGCAAGGAAGGGCCTCCGGAGACCTGGGGCACGGGCGACGCGGGTTACAAGCTGGCCCCGGAGTTCAGCGACCTCGGGCACTTCAGGGGCGCCCTCGCCATGGCCAAGAAGGACGGGGAAAGCGAGAGCAGCGGGCACCAGTTCTACATCACGGTCGGGGAGGCCCACTGGCTGGACGACGTCCACACGGTCTTTGGGGTCGTGGTCTCGGGGCAGGAGGTTGCCGATGCGATCGCCAACGCGCCCAAGGATGCCGCCAACGACCGTCCCAACGAGCCGGTAGTGGTCAACGGCGTGACCGTTCAGTGAGTGGGCTTTTGGCCCTGCTTGCCATCGGATAGAGCGAAGATGGGCCCCTTTGGGGGCTTCCGGGGGCCTTTTCGGGAGCCTCCTGCCGGTTTGAGCTCGGGCTGCCAGGGCGGCCTAGCGCACCCCGGCCTTGGTCTGGGCTTCCTCGTAGATGACCTGCAGTCGCCGGAGGTGCTCGGGCAGATCCTGGCGAGGCCCTGGCTGGCCCTGCTGCCAGCGCTCGAGCAGGTCCGGCGAGGCGAGGATCTCACGGAGCCGGAACGAGAGGTCGCTGCTGTCGCCGAAGCGGAACAGCGCGCCGCGGCTGCCGAGCCGCTCGCGGGGGGCGCCCCGGTCTGGGATCAGCAGCGGCAGGCCCAGGTCGAGCGCCTCGTCCGTGGTGAATCCGTAGGTCTCGAGGAACAGCGAGGGATGCACCGCCAGGTCGTAGAGGCTGCCGAAGGTGGCCAGCTGCGCGGGGCCGAAGGGGCCATGGAAGCGCAGCGGGCCCTGGGGCCACGATCGCTCCAGCTGGGCGCGGTACTCGGGCTCGAGAATCGGGCCGTGGTGGTGGATCTCGAGGGCTCCCGCGGGCAGGCGCCGGGCCGCATCGACCAGTAGATGCAGTCCCTTGCCCTCCACCAGACCGCCCCAGGTGGCGATGCGCAGGGGCGCGGGCGGCCTCCAAGGCGGGCGCCGCTCCCCCACCGGCTCGATCCGCCTGGCGGGGAAACCGGCGCTTTCGAGAGCCAAGCCGGCGAGCGCCGGCAGGCGTAGCAAGTGGGTTCGCTGGTCCTCCCCGAGGCACAGGAGGATCTGGGCCCGCTCGAGCTCTCTCCGGTAGGCAGCGTTGCGCCAGTCGAGGGCCGGGGCAATCGACTCCGGATCCGCACCGGTCAGCTCCCCGAGACAGCGCTCGCACACCGCGATGGGCTGGTCGGGCTCGCACAGGCGACCCCAGCGGCGGCGGAAGAACAAGGGGCAGCTCACGAAGGCGTCGTGCAGCGTCACGACGGTCGGCAGCCCCAGGTTCCGGGCGGCGGACACCAGGCAAGGGCCCAGGCCATGCCAGTGATGGACGTGGAGCAGCTCGATTCGCTGCTTCTCGAACAGGGCGGTCAGCTCCCGCTCGCGGGCCGCCGTCGAGCGGCCCTGGGCCTGCGCGAGGGGCTCTTGGAAGGCCAGGCGATGTACCGGCCAGCTCCAAAGGCCCTGCGACGGCGCGCGATCGGACGTCGGGCTAGCGGCCAAGACCTCGGGCTCCAGCCCCTGCGCCGCCTGGGCCCCAGCCAGCAGCTCCACGTAGGTCTCGATCCCGCCGCGGCTGTCGGGGGGGAAGGAATGCAGCGCGTGGAGGATGCGGCGCGGGCTGCTCATCGATCGCTGAGCATAGGCCTGTGGATCGAGCGGGGGTCCCCCGCGCGGCACCCAGACTCGAGAGTCCCCCGGGGCCGGGCCTCCTTCCGGCCGATGCAGGGACCATGGACACCATCACCGAGCGGGTGCGCTCGATGTACGAGCGCTTCCCCTACCCCGCCGGGGCTCCCGTTTTTCGTCAGGGGGTGCATGCGCGCCTGCTGCTCAGTCGGGTGCGCCGCCAACGCTCCGGCGATGCCCCCCTCACGGTGCTCGACGCCGGTTGTGGTCGAGGCGTGGGCTTGGTGGCTGCCGCGGCGCTGCAGCCCGATGTGCAGTTCACGGGCATCGACCTCAGCCGTCCGAGCCTGGAAGATGCGCGCAGCGAGGTGGCACGGCGCGGCCTGCGCAATGTGCGCCTGCAGTGCGTGGATCTGATGACCCTCGATGGGCTCGAGGTGCCGAGCGGCGGTTTCGATGTGATCCTCTCGAGCGGCGTCGTGCACCATTTGGCGGATCCCTCCAAGGGATTGGCCCTATTGGCCAAAACGCTGGCGCCGCACGGAGTGCTTTCCTTGATGGTCTACGGGCGCCATGGTCGGGAGTCGCTGCGGCGTCTCGTCGAATCGATCGATCTCCTGATCCCGCGCACCGCGCCCCTCGAAGAGCGCCTTCGGGTGGGCCGTGAACTGGTCGCACAGGCTCCCCTACCGGCCGTTCGCATCGGCCCCTCTGCGGATCTGGACGCTCTCGGTGACGTTGAGTTCGTCGACCGTTACCTCAACGTCAACGAAACCAGCTACGACGTCGAGGACCTCTTCGCCCTGGTCGAGTCCGCGGGCCTCAGCTTCCTGCGCTGGTGCGAGCCCGCCGACTGGGAGCCCCTGATGCATCTTCCCGACGGACCGCTGCGGGATCGAGTGCGGGGTCTTTCCCACCGTGCCAGGGCCGGCTTGATGGAGCGTTGGAACTGGCTGCCGCGCCTGGAAGCCTTGTGGGTGGCGCCCGGCAACGGACCCCGGCCGGCACTCGACCTGCGCAGCACGGCTGGCGAGTGGGTGGCGATCAGCCCGGAAGCCAGCCTCGAACGGGTCGAGAGGTTCCTGGGTGGCACTTCGCGTCTGGAGCGCTTGGCCCTGCGCGTGCGCCGCGCGCCGCCCCTGCCGATCCAGGAGCCGATCCTGGGGGACCTGTTGATCCAGCTTGCGGATCGGCCCGAGCCGACGCCCCTCGCGGAGCTGCTCGAGGAGTTTGCCTCGCGCGGGTATCCAGGGGAAGCCGTGGGGGCTGCGATCCGCAGGCTCGAAGCCCTGGACGCGATCTACCGACCGCGGCCGAAGTGTGGCCTATTTGGTGTTCAGATTGCCATTAAATAGCAATTAAATGAGCTTCTTCGGCGCGAGGCGCTGCAGGAGGCGATCCAGGTCGGCGCGGTTGTGGTAGTGGATGTTGATCGTCCCCTGGAAGGGGCCCCGCTCGCGTAGCTCCACCTTGGTGCCCAGGGACTCGGTCAGCTTCCGCTCTAGGTCGCGGGCCCAAGGGGCCTGAACAGGCTTGTCCCCCACAGCTTGCTGGGTCGGGGCCGCAGAAGCCTGGCTCTGGGCTGAGGCTACGGCATTGGCGACCACCGAGACCGCGGGGGGCTCCTGACTCAGGCGAACCCGGCTCTCCACCTCCCGAACGCTGAGGGCACCGCTGATGGCTGCTTGTGCCAGGGCCTCGATCTCCTTGGGACTGCCGAGGCCCAAGAGAGCTCTGGCATGGCCCATCTGGAGCTTGCCCTGGGAGAGGGCTTCTTGGACCGAAGAGGGCAGGTCCAACAAGCGCAGGTGGTTGGCGACCGTGGCACGATTGAGCCCCACCCGCTGAGCGACCTGATCCTGGGTCAGCTTGAGCTTCTCCTGTAGGCCGCGGTACCCGCGGGCCTTCTCGATGGGGTCCAGATCCCGCCGCTGTAGGTTCTCCACCAGGGCGAGCTCGAGCATTTCCGCGTCCGTGACGGAATCTCGAACGATGGCAGGGATGCGCTCGAGGCCTAGGGCCTTGGCGGCGCGGAACCGGCGTTCTCCGGACACCAACTCGAAGCCGCCCACCACCCGCCTCACCACAACAGGCTGGAGCAGCCCATGGCGCTGAATGCTCTCCTTCAGCTCTTCGAGCCCCTCGGCGTCGAATTCGGTCCGGGGCTGGAAGGGGTTGGGCCGCAGCTGGGCCAGAGGCAGCTCGCTGGGAGCCGACTCGGGTTTGGCTGCCTTCGAGGGGATGAGGGAATCGAGACCGCGACCGAGGCGCTTTTCCATGGGTGGCTAGGGGGCTGTCCGCTACTCTAGGGGAAGTGAGCTCAAGCCCCAAAGCTGTTCCACGTGGAACATCTGGAAGCGCTGACGGCCAGGTCCTGGCCTGGCTTGGGATCGCCTGCTGCAGAGCCGGTCGAATCGACTCCTGGGCGCTTCCAGGGGGCTTGTTCCTACTAGGACTGATCGAGTCGCTCTCGGTTGCGTGGGAACTGCCGTTCTTCCGGGGTCCCGTGGGGCAAAGCATCCTTGGCCAGGCATTGGTCTGGTCGGGAGGCATCGGCATCGCCGCTGCCCTCAGCGGTTGGGGTTCAATCCGGGGCCTGTGCTATCCCTTGGGGCCCTCCGCCCTGCTGGGGGCCCTGATTCTGAATCTGGGCTTGGGTTGCATCCGTGGGAGCCTGGCATGCCTTCTGGGCATCGCGGCTGCGGGCAGTTGGCCTTCCTTCCATTGGGGAAGCGGACTGGAGCTGCCTCTGTACTTGGCCCTAGGTGTGGTGGTTGAGTGCGCCACCCCCCCCACCTGGAGTCGGGTCTTGGTCTACCTCGGTGCGTTCTCGCTGCTCCAACCGCTGCTGCTGCGGGGTCAGCCCGGCACCTGGCTCTGGCTGGGTCCAGCACTGACGTTGGGTCTGGTCCTCTGCCTCTTGGGGGGCCTCCGACTGTGGGCACCCCTGGCGCCCCGTCGCTGAAGGACAGGTCGTTGAGCGGTGACCCAGGACCGTGGGTTCCAGCGGACCGGGCACTGGTGGGGGACCGGAGGGGAAGATCGTCGTCCCTGGACGCCGCGGATCTCCCGGCCGAGGGGGTGGGTGGTCAGGCGGCCTGCCTCCCGCTGGGAGTGCCGGGATTCCGAGAGACGCCCCAGGGGCCTGTGGCACCCGGAGGGCGCGGTCCCCAAGCTGGGGGCGGGCCCTAGGGCAGCCAAACTGCCGATCACCCAGCACTCGGTTTCCTGCGGCGGACTTCCCTCGATGTCCCTTCGACCAAACCCAACCCCAACTTCCACATGCGCTACGGCATCTTCGGGGACATCCACAGCAACCTCAGCGCGCTGCGCGCCGCCCATGCTGCCCTCACGCAGCGGGGCGTCGAGCGGTTCCTGAGCGTGGGGGACGTGGTGGGCTACGGCGCTGCCCCAGGAGAATGCATCGACTTCCTACAGGACATCGACGCCCTGGTCGTGCGCGGGAATCACGATGCCGCCTGCGCGGGCCTTCTGGACCCGATCGAATTCAACGTGTCCGCTCGACAGGCCATCGCCTGGACCCGACGCCACCTGAAGCGCGAGCACCTGGAATGGCTGCGGCAGCTGCCATTGACCTTGAAGCTTGCCGACTGCCAGGTGACCCATGGGTCCTTCGAGAACCCTGCGGAGTTCAACTACACCCTCGACATCGAGACCGCTGCGCCCTCCTTCAGCTTCATCGAGCGGGTGGGCTTCGTGGGCCATAGCCACATCCCGATCATGGTGGTGCAGCCCTATGAGGCAGGTGGCAAGCTGGCCCTGTGCGTGGAGGACAGCCTCCTGCTGGACGAAATCCACAAGGCCTTGATCAACGTCGGCAGCGTCGGGCAACCCCGGGACGAAGATCCAAGGTGCGCCGTGGGCTACTTCGACAGCGAGGCCCAGCGCATCGAGATCTTGCGCCTCGCATACGACCTCGACCGCGAGGTCGCCCGCATCCGCCAAGCCGGCCTCCCGACTGTGCTCGCCGACCGCCTGCGCCTGGGCCTGTGATGACCCCCTGAGCCCCGGCAGCCTAGGGCCCGTGCGGCGCTCCCGCCCGTGCAGCTAGCCCCGGGTCCAGGAGCGCCCGCGGGTTCGCACCTTTCCCGCGAGCCGCCCCGTCCGCGAGCCGTCAGAGGCTGGGAAAAAATCGGCGCGCAGCGACGATCCCAGCCTCTGTGGCCGCCGGATGGCGGCCCAAAGGGCATCTGACGGCCTGGTCTGACTGCTCGGGCGTAGCCCGAGTCGATTTTTTCTCAGGCTGTCAGAGGCTGGGAAAAAATCGGCGCGCAGCGACGATCCCAGCCTCTGTGGCCGCCGGATGGCGGCCCAAAGGGCATCTGACGGCCTGGTCTGACGGCTCGGGCGCAGCCCGAGTCGATTTTCTCTCAGGCTGTCAGAAGGTGCCGAAGGTGATATCGAGGGCGTTGGTCAGCTGCACGTCGAGCCCGTCGGTCGACACCCCTTGGGTGCAGATGGTCTTGCCGACCAGGTTGCAGTTGAGCGGGATGGGGATGGCGAAGGGCAGGCCGGCCGGGCTGTCGAAGAACAGGATCGGGCTGGAGATGTCGCACAGGATCGTGCCGAAGGCGGTCGGCAGGTCCACTGGGCTCGGCAGCGGGGTCACCGCCAACAGGTCGAGCAGCGCGCCGGGGAAGAAGGTCGTGTGGTCGATGCGCGGATTCCAGGGCTGGCCGACCAGCGGGCCGCCCGCGGGAGCGGGCAACAGGGCCGCCGGGTTGGGCGGCGTGCCGAGGCGCTGCACCTGATTGCCGGGGCCGGAGGCGGCGCCCAGCAGGACCGGGGCCGGCAGGTTGCCGGTCAGCACCGACCCCGGGGTGACCCCGAGCACCTGGGTCTTGCCGAAGGCGCCCAGGTTCGGCAACACCGAGAGGGAGCCGCTCTGCAGGACCTTGAAGCGGAAGGTGACCGCGTTCACGGCCGGCGGCAGGGCCGGCGGGCTGAACGGGCTGGCCAGCAGGGTGAACAGCCCGTTGCCGTCGGTCAGGGTCAGGTTGATGCCATCGGGATCCGGCAGGAACGAGCCCACCAGCCAGCCGGGGCTGGTCACGAAGGACTGCACGTACTGGAGCTGGGCCGGGTTCCACGAGAGCAGCAGGTCCACGGCGCCGATCGAAACCGGCGTGTTGCTCGAAAGCACCAAACGCACGTCGGCCACGCTGCCGGCGGGCACGCATTGGACCTGCGGCGACAGGGCGACATCGACGGGGCCGCTGGTCTGGGCAAGGGCGAGAGCAAGGCAGAGGGCGAACATGGGCGCTCCTGGGCTGAGGAACGGGGCAGGGAAACCTTAACCGCCTGCGTGCGTCCCGGGGAGCACCGGGCCTCCTACTGTCCGGAAGCCCGAAGACCCGGAGGGTCGAGGTGCGTACCCTGTGGCGATAGGTTGGGCGCTGCCCCCGCGGGTCGAGCCCCAGCGCGGAGGAAGTGCCGGCGCGCCCTGCAGCGCGGAGCAAAGAGCTGAGGCAAAAATGCGGCGAATGCACGGACCCGGCTGAGACCGAGGCCCCTAGGGGCTGTCGGGCTCACTCCCCGGGACGGAGTGGCGGGGCCGCGGCTAGGAGCGGGCGAGATGGGCCTAGACTCCACCCGGCTCGCATGGATTCGCATGAGAACGGGCCCCCCGTTCCGTAGATGGACCGGGACGGCGTCCGAAAAATCGGGTTGCCCAGAAGAAGTCGGCCGGATCGACCGCGTTCCTGCCGAGTCGCACCGCTGGCCGCCATCCATCGAGTGACGGGGACCTAGCTTCCTCCGCGCTCATCAAGAACGCCCACCTGCGCCAGGGTTGAACAGCATTGCCGGCGCTCCTGCTTCGATCGCCCGAGGCCCGGGAGCGCCGAGGGCCACGTCCCCGCTCTCCGGCTTCGTGAAGAAGTTTGCAGAAAATCGTCCGTTAGCGGCTCCCGGGTGCATTTGGCTCGTCGTGAGACGATCTCGCAAAGCCCTCGCGAATCGCCATGCGCCGATCGAAATTCAGCTCTGAACAAATGCGGGCGATCCTGGCTGAGGTCGACAGCGGTCGATCCCTGCAGGAAGTCCTGACGCGCCACGGGATCAGCCGGGCGACGTTTTATCGCTGTAGACAGCGTTTTCAGCCCCCCGCCGCGGACGATCGGGCCTCGCTGTCCCGCGAAAAACAGCGCCTGCGGGCCGCCTTGGGCCTGCCCCCCCGTGCCGGCCGGGCGGCTCCCCCATCCCCGCTGGGACGGGCCCCTCAAACGCCGCCACGATCGGGTTCGGATTGATGCCTCAGGAAGAAAATCGACTCGGGCTGCGCCCGAGCGGCAACACCTGCCTGGCAGGCTGCCGATGGGCTGCTGGCCGTTGGCCGCAGTGGCTTTGATCTCCGCTGCGCGCCGGCTGCTTCCCGGTCTCCGGAAGGCTGAGAAAAAATCGGCCCGGGCTGCGACCGAGCCATCCCAGCGACCGGTCAGCCCTTGGGCTTGAGCCAGGTGGCGTCCTGGCGGCGCAGGTATTCGCTGACGGCTTCGTCGAGGAACTGCTCGACCTCGTGCGCGTCGCGCAGGAGGCGCGGTCCGCCGCCGTTGACCGAGGCGCGCAGGGGTCCCTCGCCGAGGGCTTCGAGCTGGGCCAGCCGCTGGCCGGCGAGGAAGAAGCTCGCGCCGCGTGGCTCGGCGCGCTGCTCGATGCGCTCGTCGAGGCGTTCGAGGCGCTCGCTGACCTCGCTGAGCAGGTTCGATTGGGAGCGCGTCAGCGGCGCCTGTTCCGTGCGGGTGTCCGCAGCCGGGGCCGCGGCGGGCTGGGCGGGACCGGCCACGCGCAGCAGGAAGCTCGATTGGCGCGCGCGGCTGGCCAGATGGCGCAGTTCGAAGGCTTCGACGCCCAGGGCCACCAGCGGCTCGAGGCGCTCGAGCGTGCGCTCGGAGAAGCGTTCGCCGAGCAGCACCACCCGCGCCGGCGCCTCGGCGCGCAGCTTGGGGCTGGCCAGGTGGCGGCGCAGCGCCGCGCCCTGCAGGGTCAGGAAGCCCAGGGCGTCTAGGGCCCGCAGGGGCGTGCTCTCTCCGTCCCCGGCGACCACCAGCACCAGCACCAAGCGGCCGCGCGGATCGGCGCCCAGGAAATGCACATGGGTGCGCTCGGACAGGTCGAGGGCCGTGTCGAGCAGCTCGAACCCGGGGATCGCCTCGGCCAGCGAAGCGGCCAGGGCGCGCTCGGCGGCGGCTTCGACCCGCGGCGCTTCCGCGGACGGTCCGCTGGGACCGCCTTCGGCCCGGGCGGGTTCGTCGGCGCTGGCGCTCATGGGGGCGGGAGGGGGCAGGGGACGCCGTGGCTGGTAGGGTCCAGGCCGGGGCGTGGGGCTGTCCCCTTCCTGGGAAAGCCTAGCGGGGGCGGCGGAAGATGCGAAGTCCTGCGGCAAGGTCGGAGCGGCGGTCGGGAGCCAGGTTGTAGCAGCGGGACGGCCCGCGGGCCGCCGCCCCAACTTCCCACGAACCGGGGAGTCCCGGGGGTGCGAAGGGGCCACAACGGGCCAAAGGCGGCCGGACGGCCCGCGCGCCGGCCGGGGGCCCGGGGCCAGCCCGAGCGGGCCCGGAGGGGCCCCGGGAGGTGCACGGCTGGGGTACGAGGGCCGGCGATCGCGATCGCCCCCGGACAGGCATGCCCGGGCTCCCGGCCGCAGGCGGCCCGGCCATGGACGCAGTCCTGCTGCCCCGATCGCCGCTGCCCGCAAGCCCCGTCACCTGGGCCCCGTCACCTGGGCCCCGGAGCCCCGCCCAAAAAAACGCCGCGAACCGCAGGTTCCGCCCCCCCGGCGCATCCCAGGGGCTGATGGGGGCGTGCTGCGGCCGGATCCGCTGCTGGCAGGCCCCCGTGCGGTGCTTGGCGAGCCCGTCGAGGGCCCCGCCGCTGGAGAGGGATCGCCGCCCGGCGCCGATCCCAGCCTGGGTGCCCGCCGGATCGCGCCCCAAACGCACACCGACAACCCGGTTTGACTGTTCAGGCGCCCCCCAGGCGACCCTTTCTCGAACGGTCAGGCGCCGCCGAGTGAGCGCGGCGCCCGGCGCTGCCCGGGTCGCCCCGCGGCGCTCAGCTGCCGGCGGGCCGCAGGCAGGGCGCTGGCCGCGGGACGGCCGACCCGCTGCCCCCCGCGCGGGCCGGCGTCGTTCCCGGGGGCGGCCCGCCGCAGGCCGAGCCCCGGGCGCGTGAACAGCCAGGCCAGGGCCAGCGACAGCGCATCGGTGGCGTCGGCGGGCGCCCCGACCGCATCGATGCCCAGGGCCAGGGCCACCAGCGCGGCCACGTCGCCCTTCCCGGCGCGCCCGTGCCCGGTCAGGGTCTTCTTGGCGCTGGCCGGCGCCAGCTCGACCACCTGCGCCCCGGCGCGCGCCGCGGCCGCCAGGGCCAGCCCGCGCCCCTCCCCCAGGCGGATCGCCGTGGCCACGTTCTTCGAAGCGAAGGCGCGCTCGACGACCACCACCGTGGGCGCCAGGTTGGCGACCAGCTGCTCGAGCTCCTCCGCCATGCGCCCCAAACGCTCGGGCAGGGAGCGCGCCGCGGCCACGCGGATCACGCCGGCTTCGAGCAGCCAGGCACGATCGCCGTCGTAGCGCACGGCCCCATAGCCCGCCACCCGCGTGCCCGGGTCGATGCCGAGCACCACGGTGCCCGCCGGCAAACCCGCAGCGGGCCGGGGTGAGGAGCGCGGGGCTGCCATGGCCGTACCCTAAGGCGCCGCGCCGCGCGGGCCAATCGTTCCTCCGCTCGATGAGCTTCGCTTCCCCTTCCGTGCGCGCCGGCGCGCTGCTCGTGGCCGGCGGCAGCTCGGCGCGCCTGTTCGCCAGCGGCCACCGCGGCCCGGTCAAGCAGCTGGTCGAGCTCGAGCCGGGCCGGCCCCTGTTCCTCTACGCCTTGGAGGCCCTCGAGCAGGCCGCCACGATCGCCCAGGTCGTGCTGGTGCATCGCGGCGAGGACCGCGCCGCGATCGCCAGCGCCCTGGCGCGGCGGGCCGAAGCGGGCTCGGGCCTGGGCAAGCTGGCGGGCCTGGTCGAAGGCGGGCGCGAGCGCCAGGACTCGGTGCGCCTCGGGCTGGCGGCCCTCGATCCGTCCCTGCCGCTGGTGGCGATCCACGACGCCGCCCGGCCCCTGATCTCGCCCGAGCGCATCGACGCCTGCGTCCTGGCCGCAGCGGCCCACGGGGCCGCCCTGCTGGCCGTGCCGCTGGTCGACACGATCAAGCGCTCGAGCGACGGGCGCTTCGCCGCAGAGACCCTCGAGCGCCGCGAGCTGTGGGCCGCGCAGACGCCGCAGTGCTTCGACAGCGCGCGCTTCCGAGCGCTGATCCAGGCCTCCGCGGGCCCGGCGCTCAGCGACGACGCCGGGCTGTGGGAGCGCGCCCACGGTCCGGTGGCCCTGGTGGAGGGCGAGCGCCAGAACTTCAAGATCACCCACGCCGAGGACCTGGAGTGGGCGCGGGCCTGGCTGCGCGCGCGCGCTGCGCCCGGCGGGGCGCGCGGCTGATCGCGCGCAGAGCCCTACGCTCGGACTGACCGGCTGGGAAGCGATCGACTCGGGCTATGCCCGAGCGGTCCGAGCTGTCCGACCAGCCCGGCAGCGTGCCGTTGGGCCGCCATCCGGCGCTCGCAGAGACTGGGTTCGGCGCTGCGTGCCGATCGGAGCCTCTGAAAGTGCAAGGCGCTGCCGGCCTCACGGACACCAGGGGGCCGTTCCCGGACACGATCGAGCCCGCGATCGTGGCTGCACGGCGCGGCGCGGTCGAGAGCACAGGCGCCAGAGGCCCGCCCGCAGCGCTCGCCAGCGGTCGGAGCCGGCGAGCGACCGTCTCGGGGAGCATTCGCAGCAGCCTTTTGCAGCGGCCGCTGCCCGTGTGCGCCGCTGGCCTACGCCACGGCGCCGCGCACGCAAGCGGCTTCCGCGCTCGCCGTCGGCGGCGCGCAGGGCCGCGCACGGAGCTGCTAGGATGCGAAACAAGCATTCGATCACCCATGCCTAGCTCCCGCCCGCCCCTGCGCATCGGCCTCGGTTTCGACGTCCACCGCCTCGAACCGGGTCGCGCCTGCCGGCTGGGCGGCCTGGATCTGCCCCACGGCCGCGGCCCCGCGGGCCACAGCGAC
This sequence comes from Planctomycetota bacterium, assembly GCA_044359835.1. Lineage (GTDB taxonomy): Bacteria > Planctomycetota > UBA1135 > UBA1135 > JBIKLM01. Next base: position 594 of record JBIKLM010000009.1, on the reverse strand, counting down.
GGCGACGCGGTCCTGCACGCGCTCAGCGACGCGCTGCTCGGCGCCGCCGGCTTGGACGATCTCGGCACTTTGTTCCCCGACACCGACCCGCGCTGGCGCGGCGCCGACAGCGCGGCGCTGCTGACGGAATGCCTGCGGCGCGTGCGCGCGGCGGGCTTCGAACCGATCAGCGTCGACGTGGTCGTGATGACCGAAGGGCCGCGCATCGCGCCGCACCGCGCTGCGCTGCGGGCGCGCTTGGCCGAGCTCCTGGGCATGGCGCCCGGCTCGGTCAACATCAAGGGCAAGAGCCTCGAGGGCCTGGGGGCCTTGGCCCACGGGGCCGGTGTGGCGGTCGAGGCCGTGTGCCTGCTCGAGGGCCGCGGTTGAAACGCGCCGGCCGCGCGGCCGCGTTGTCGCTGGCGGTCGCGTGGCTCGCCTTGGGGGCTTGCGTCGGCGAGCAACAGCCCCAGGACGTCGGACCCCGGTCGGGCTCGGCCAAGGGCGCCGCGCATCAAGCCGGTTCCTCCGGCTCCTCGGCAGCGTTCCGCTCGCGCTCGCCCAGCGCGGCCGAACTCCAGGCCGAGAGCTGCGCCGATTGCCACGCCCGCGAGG
>JBIKLM010000178.1:0-8293 GCA_044359835.1 Planctomycetota bacterium | reverse complement strand
GGGCGGCCTGGGCCGGGGAACCGGAGAGCCGGGTTAAGCGAACGGCAGGCCCGGGAAGCCCCAGGCCATATCGAGGGGGCGAGGCTATACCGACCCCCGACCGATTTGCCTCCCCCCCGGCCCCGCGGTAGGCCCCCAGCCTCCCACCTCGACTCCCAGCCCCAGCCCGCAACCCCGAGGGGCCGTCCGGGGCACCGCGCAGACGGCCCCAGGCCCCGGGGCGCCCGGCTGGTGAGGCGACTAAGGGGGAGGTGGGGCGCCCGCTCAAACATCTGCCGCCGCCCCAAGCTTGAGCCATCGGGTGTCCCAGTCACCAGGAACTGGGGCCCCACAAGGCCACAGGACTCGGGTGGACCCCGAGCTCCGCTTCCCTGTGGCATCACTGGCCGTTGGGGCCGGCGACCCTGCTTCGCTTCCTTCCGGACCTCCCACCGGCCCTTGGGCAGGACTCTGAGCAGGTCCAATTGGACAGCCCCGGGCGCCGTGGTTAGGATTCAGAATCTTCCCCGCAGGCCCTCCCTTGAGGGGTGGGCCTGCAGCCCTGATTCCTGCTGTCTCATTCATCCCGGAGCGCTTCGATGTTTAACCACAGACGCGGTTTTGCCGCTTTCCTGCTGCTCGCTTCCGTCGCTTTGTGCGGCGCAACCCAGGCACAAACCTGCGGCAATGCGCCCCTGCGCGCTGATTTGGGCACAGCCACGCCCTATGCCGGCGGAGCACCGCGGCTGACGACCCTGGGACTGCCCGACCTGGGCGCTTCCCTGGCCTTGGAAGTCCGCGAGGGTCCGTCCAATGCCGCCGGGCTGGTGGCGCTGAGCGTCGGCCTCAGCCCCCTGCCGCTGCCCCAATACGGCGCGGTCGTCTACCCGGCCTTTCCGCAGGTTTTACAGAGTTTCCTCTTGGACGCCGCGGGCAGCTCGGGCCCGCTCTTCGCGGTGCCCTCCATCGCCAGCGCCTGGTGCGGTTTGGAGGTCTGCGCCCAAGCGCTGCTGGTCGAGCCCAGCGCCCAGGGCGGCATCGCCTTCACCCAGGGCCTGCGTTTGGGCTTCGGAACGGTGCCTGAGGATTTCTATCCCGTGCCGCTCCTGCCCCTCACCAGGCCAGCGACCGCGGTGATCGCCGAGGACGTGAATGGCGACGGAGTCTTGGACGCCCTGGCAGCCACAAGCAACGGAACCAGCGGGGCTCTGGAAGTGCACCTGGGACGAGTCGCGGGTGGCTTTGAGCCGGCCCTCGTGTACCCCTTGACCGACCTTGCCACCTCACTCGCGATCGGCGACTTCGACGGCAATGGGCCCCGCGAGGTGGTCGTCGGACTCGACGAGTTGAACGGCGTGCCGCTTTCGCCGGGTGTGGCCGTGTATCAAGATGTGGGCTCGGGAGTGCCCAGCGCGCCCCAGTTCTGGCCCCTGATCGCACCCGCCCTCAAGCCCTCCTGGCTGGCCGTAGCCGACTTGGATCTCGACGGCCAGGCGGACATCATCGCGGCCTGCCAGAGCAACGTACAAGTGCTGCCGGGTTTGGGCGCGGGGGCCTTCGGGACGCCCTACATCCTGCCCCTTCCTGCGGTGAAGATCCTGGTGGAGGATTTGAACCTGGACGGCCGCCCGGACCTGGTGTTTGCGTCGTTGGTGAACTGGGGCAGCGTGGTGGCCCTGCCCGGGGGAGGGTTCGGGCCGATCGCCAGTTTGGAAGCCCTGGGAATCCCCTTTGCGACCGCCTTGGATCTGGCCCTGGTGCACCTGCCCGGAGACAACATCCCGGACCTGCTGCGCAGTCAAACCCTGTTCAACGTGGAGGTCCTGCCGGGCCTAGGCGACGGGACCTTCGGCGCAGCCCAGACGCTGAGCTCCTTCGACAGCGGCCGCCTGGCCGTGGGCGACCTGCTGGGCAACGGAGCTGAGGATGTGGTCGTCGTCGATGGGGAATTCGTCGGCGCGCAGTCCATGCTGGTCATCGAGGCCGTGCCCAGCGGTTATGGGCCGGTCTTTGCCGCCGTCAACGCGACCAACGCCCCCCTGCCTCTGGGACCCATCGCGATCGGCGACTTTGACCGCGACGGTCACGGCGACCTGCTGGCGGCGGCTGCGGGTGCAGCCTCCCTGCTGATCCACCGCGGGCTGCCCAGCGTCCAGCTGACCTCACTGGAGAGCATCCCGGCCCCGGTCGGCACTGTTGCCGCAACCGCCGTGGACGTGAACGCCGACGGTTGGCTTGACCTGGTCGCGGCGGGCAACGGCAATCAGGCCAGGGTCTCCCTGGGCGCTGGAGCGGGCGCCTTCGGCGCGGGCCAGAGCTACGCCATGGGTCCGGGAATCCGCGACATCACGGCGGCCGATATCGACCAGGATGGCCGCGTGGATTTGATTGCAGCTTGCACCTTGCCGGCGGCGGTCGTTGTGCGCTTCGGCACTTCGCAGGGCAACTTTGGAACCAGCCAGAGCTTCCCGCTCAGCGGTCAACCCAGCTCGCTTGGCGTGGGGGATCTGGATGGAGACGGCTTACTCGATGTCGTGGTCGGCAGTCAGATCGGCACCCAGGTGCAGTGGTTGCGCGGTGCTCCAGGAACCCTGCTAACCGGCGGCGCGTTGACCACCGGCACCAGCCCCAGCCGGTTGGACCTGGGCGACCTGGACGCAGACGGAGACCTGGATGTGGCGGTGGCCTGCCTGTTTGCCGGGCGCATCGACCTCATTCAAAATCTGGGCGCCGGCAGCTTTGCCCCCGCCGTCCCCGTGCTCACCGGAGCAAGCCCCTTCTTCCTCAAGATCGGCGACCTCGACGGCGGCTTGCCCGATCTGGTCTACACCAGCGGCTCGGCTGTGGCTCAGCGCAGCAACCTGGGCGGCTTTGCCTTTGCGGCGGCGATCAGCCAGCCCTTGGACGCGCCTGCCACGGACCTCAAACTCGCCGACCTGGATCAAGACGGCCGCCTCGACGTGCTGCTGGGAAACACCCTGAGCGACAACATCACCGTGCTCTTCGGCGGCCCGGGCCCGGGAGTCAATTTTGTTGTGGAGCGCTTCGGCGCTCAGGTCAACCCCTCGGCCATCGCCGTGGGTGACTTTGACCAAAACGGCCAGTTGGATTTGGCTGTGGGCTCTTCAGCCACCTCCGGCGTCGGCAGCGGGACGCTCAACCTGCTGCGCTGAGGCAATCACTGCGCTAGAGCGGAGCCTCGGGCTCCGCTCTAGAGCGACCCCCCAGCGATTGCGATTTTGGGGTGAATCCAGGGCAGGTGCGATACTCGGTTTGGTTCCCAGACGGCCAAGCGCAGCGCTTCAACCGGCAAACGGAGCACGTTGGCTCTGGTCGCAGATCTGCTCGCAGCGCGCCGCTTAGCGCAATTGTTTCATGCGCTGGGCCACGTCGCGGAATTGGATGTCGACTTCGAAGACGGCGGAGTAGCAGCGGCGGGCTTCGTCGCGGCGGCCGGCGGCCAGGGCTAGTTCGCCTAGGGTGTACCAGATCTCTTTGGCGCGCTCGTCGCTGGTCGGCAGGCCTTCGAAGGCGCGTTCGTATTCGCGCACGGCTAGGTCCAAGAAACCTTTTTTCTCAAAAGCGCGCACCTTGAGCAGCGCGCCTTCGCGGGCCAGGCCGGGGCCTTCGGGCAGGCGTTGGAGGCGGGATAGGGCGTCGTCGATGCGCCCGGCCTTGAGCAGGCGCCGGCAGAGCTCCAGGATCAATTGGCCATCGCCGGGTCGGGCGACCAGGCGGCGTTCGAAGTCCTGCACCTCGTGCTCGAGGATCTGCTGCTCCAGGGCGCTGGCGCGGGCCTCGTCGCCTTCTTTGGAAGCCTGGGCCAGCCGCCGGCGCAGGACCTTGGAGCGCAGCTCGCCGGCCCAATTGGCCAGTTCCTGGTCGTCCTTGGCGTAGGAGCTGGCGCGCTCCACCAGGTCCAGGGGGATAGGAACTCCAAGCGGATGACCCCCGGGAAAGGGTAGCGGTTCGGGCCGATTCCCGGTCGGTGTGGATCCCGCGGCCGAGTGGATCCGGTCCCTTCTGCGTCCGTGCTGCTGCCCAGTGGAGCCTCGGGAGCTGCCTGGAAGCGGTCGGGCGCGCGTGGAGGGCGGGCCGTGGCATGGCGCCGCCAGACCGCGCCCCGCTTGGATGCGCGCAGTTCACTCCCTTCGGGGGCTACCAGGCGAACTCGAGCTCGGGAGGCGCTCTTGCGGGAGTGATCGTCGGTGGCGAGCTGGGCAGCTCGAGGTGGCCCTAGGATCCTGCGCGCGACGAGTCCCTCGGTGATCATCGCGAACAGCTTGCGCGCACCGCCGCAATCGGGACAGGTCAGGACATCGACGGCGAACACGCGGCGCCGCAGCTCTGACCAACGGAGGCGACGCGTTCAGGCTGGGCTCGAGAGCACAGCGTTGGAGTCGGGTGAGCTCGAGGTCGCGGGTCGGCTCGAGTACGCGGGACCGGGATCGACCGGCAGCGTCGATCCCAGTCCCCGCGCCCGCCCGAGAGCGGTCCCTGGCCTGCGGTTGGCCGCGGCTGCGCCCGTGTGCTCGTCAGAGTCGGCGCGCCGTTCGATCCTTCACGACCCGATCAGGCCGACCAGCGAGTTGCTGAGCTCGACCGGCAGACCCACCAGCACGGTGGCCACGTTGGCCGCTTGGATCGCCACTTGCTTGCCGATCAGGCTGGGCGTGACCGGCACTTGGACCAACAGTCCGCTGGCGCCGGCCACGGTTGAAGCCTGGCCCAGGAAGACCAGCGGCGCGCCGAGCAGCAGCTCGCCGACGAAAGGCAGGGGCGTCCCGCAGCCGCTGGCGTCGCTGCCGTCCCCGCCGACCCAATACGACGTCGCTCCCTGGGGATAGAGGCCGGCGGCGAAGCTCAGGCTGAAGGATTGGCCCACGCGCCAGGCGGAGTTGGTGGTCAGCGTCGCCGGGTTGCCGAAGCAGCCGGCGACGGCGCTCGGCCCCCCTGACGCGCAGCCCTGCCACAGGCCGAGGTTCGCATCCCCGCCCGAGATCGTGAAGCTGCCCCCCACGAGCAGGGCCGGGCCCGAGGCCACGCTGGACTGGGCCGGTAGCAGCGCGTTGACGCTGCCGCTGAGGGGATCCAGTCCCGACCAGAGCCCGCCCGTCCAGCGGGCCAGGCTGGAAACCGCCTGCCCGCCGGCCAGGCTGAAGCTGCCGCCCACGTAGAGCTGCTTGCCGCTGCCGTCATCGATGGCCGCCAGCGCGTTGCCGGTCCCCGACAAACCGGAACCCAGGGGCGTCCACTGTCCGCCGCTCCAGGCCGCGATGCGCGCGCAGGGGACGCCGCCGGCGCTGGTGAAGCTGCCGGTGGCGATCAGGGCCGGACCGCTGCCGTCGTCGTAGCTGATCAGGGCGCGAACCCCGTTGTTCGTCCCGCTGGAAAGGGGCTGCCAGAGGGAACCGTCCCAGCGGGCGACCCGCGCCATTGGGACCGTGCCGCTTTGCGTGAAGATGCCGCCCGCATACAGCGCGGCGCCGTTTCCATCGTCGTGGACAGCCAGAGTGTTGACGGAGCCGAGCAGGCCGGCGCCCAGGGCCGACCAGCCGGTCCCATCCCAGCGAGCCACGCGGCTGGCCGGAACGCCGCCAGCCTCGCTGAATCCGCCGCCCGCATACAGCTTGGGACCTGTGCCGTCGTCGAAGGCCAGCAGCGCCAGCACGGGCCCGTTCAGCCCGCCTCCGACCGGAGCCCAGGCCGTGCCGTTCCAGCGCGCGAGCCAGGCGACGTTCTGGCTGCCCGCCTGGGTGAACGACCCGCCGGCGAAGAGCGCCGGTCCGCTGCCGTCGTCGAAACTGAGCAGCGCGCTCACGGGCGAGTTGAAGCCCGGGCCGACCGGCGACCAGGACCCGTTCTGGAAACGGGCGATGCGCAAACGCACGGCGTCATCCGCCGAAATGAACGAGCCCCCGGCATAGATCGCGAGACCGCTGCCATCGTCGTGTTCAGCCAGGGACTGAACGGGACCGGAGAGCCCCGCTCCCAACGCCGTCCAAGCCTGCCCGTCCCAGGAGGCGATGCCCGAGGTCCCGGGCCCCGCAAAAGCGCTGGAACCCGCGCCGAGATACAGCCGCGGACCGGACCCGTTGTCGTGGACCGCCAGCTGGCGGCCGGAGAGCGCCAGGGGGATAAAGGGGAGCAGGTTCGTCCAGGTGCTCCCATCGAAGCGAACCATGCCCCCGGCGGGCTGGTTGCCCGCTTGACCGAAGCCACCGGTGATGAACAGGGCCAGGCCAGAACCGTCGTCGTGGGCCTCTAGGGATTCGACGCCGGTATTGAAGCCTCCGGTTGGGCCGGCCGCGACCGGCGACCATCCCGTGCCGTCGAAGCTGGCCAGATTCGAGGCCGGCTGGCCCCCGGCGCTGGCGAATACGCCCCCGACGTAGAGACGCGGCCCGGAGCCCAGGTCGATCCCCTCCAGCGCGGCCACGGTGCCGGAGGTGCCGGCGCCCAGTGCGGACCAGGCCTGGCCGTCCCAGGCGGCGATGTTCTGGGCCGGAACGCCGCCCGCTTGGCTGAAGAAGCCGCCCGCATAGAGCCGCGGCCCCGTCCCCAGATCGGCCACCTGCAGAACGTTCACCAGCCCGCTGATGCCGGCGCCGAGGGAGCTCCACGCGACGCCGTCCCAACGGGCGACCCCGGGCCGCGGGGCTCCGCCGGCTTGGGTGAACTGGCCGGCGGCGTACAGCGCCGGCCCGCTGCCGTCGTCGAACACCTCCAGGTCCAGAATCGTGCCGTCGGTCCCCGCGCCGAGCGCGCTCCAGGTGCTGCCGTCGAAGCGGGCGACGTTGGTGACGGGGACGCCGCCCGCGGAGCCGATCAGGCCGGCCACGTACAGCGCGGAGCCGCTGCCGTCGTCGAAATCGGCCAGGGCGTACAGCGTTCCGGCCACGGTGTCGCCGAACGAGAACCAGCCCTGGCTTCCGTAGCCGGCCAGGTTCGAAGCCGGCAGCCCGCCCGCGCTCTGAAAGGTGCCGGCGATGTAGAGGGCCGCGCCGGTGCCGTCGTCGAAAGAGAGCATGTCCCTGGGGCCGAAGCCGTTGCCGAGCCCGCTGGCACCCCCGAAAGTCGGCTGCCAACCGGGCGCGCACAGGCTCTCGGGCAACAGTTGGATCTCCGGCAGGCTCAGCGGACTCGCTCCCGCCGGCAGAGGCAGATGGAGCGAGCCCCGAGCCGCTCCCGCGAATCCGGCCAGCACGGCCACGGACTCGGCGGCAGCCGGCAGCCGCACTTCGAAGCGGTAGCGCCCGGAAGCATCGGTCAGGCCCTCACCGCCCGCGGGGGTCCAGACCCGGATCCCCGCCGGGGAGGCGCCCGGCGGCGGCCGGACGCTGCCGCTCAGCTCGATCAGGCGATCGCCGCGCGGATCGAGGTCGTGGTCAGATTGGAGCTCCCCGGCCAGAGGCAGCGGAGCGGATCGATCCGTCGGGGACACCTGCCCGAAGACGGCCAGGCTCCAGGGGCACACGCAAGCGAGGGACAGCAGCAGACGTCGGTTGGTCATGGAAAGGTGAAGTCGAAGGGACAATTGGATGCAGGCATCGGGGATCGCACCTGCCCAAGGGGGGCAGGGGACAGCGACCGAAGCCACCGATCGAAAAACGTTGGGAAACCAAACACGCTCGCGCCGCGGCCGGAGCCGCTCGCGGGCGCACGGCGGGCTGCCCGGCGAACAGGCCGCCGGAGAGCCCAACGCGCACCTACTCGTACCGGCTCGACGGGTAACGCCCGCTCGGCCGCGGACTGGGTTCCCCGATCGAGGTCGCAGGTTCCCGCATGGACGCGCCGCCCACCGGGCGAGGTCGGGGAGCCCGGGCCGGGTACGGCGCCGAAGCCCCCCCGGCTGGCCCCAGACCGGGGCGCAGGCGCTGACCGCGCTCCCAGCGGCCCGCGGCTCGTTGGCGATCGGCGCGGGCCTTAGCATTCCGGGCTCCCATGCCCTTCTCCGCTTCAAAGGGGTTCCTGTTCCTGCACGTGCCCAAGGCGGCGGGCACCAGCATCCGGGCGGCCTTGGGGCCCTGGCTGACCGAGCCCTCCGAGAGCCGCTGGAACAAGCTCGCCAGCCGGCTGCGGTTGACGCCGGTCGAGCGGCGTTTTTTGTACGAACACGCCAGCGCCCGCGAAGCGCGCTGGATCCTGGGTGCGGAGCGCTTCGAGCGCTGGTTCAAGTTCGCCTTCGTGCGCAACCCCTACGAGCGCCTGGTCAGCCAGTACCGCTTCCTGCTGGGCAATCCGCGCCACAAGCGCCATGGGCGCGTCCTGGCCCTGGGCTCGTTCCCGGCCTACGCGCGCTTCGAATTGGCCC
>JBIKLM010000177.1:0-8310 GCA_044359835.1 Planctomycetota bacterium | reverse complement strand
GGCGAGCAGGTCTTCTCGAAGTATCCGCCCGGTCATTCGCTGGTGCTGGCGGCGGGCCTGGCCCTGGGCGCGGCCAAGGCCTGGGTCTGGGCCGGTGCCCTGCTCGCTCCCGCCGGAGTCTGGTACCTGGCGGGCCGGCTCGGTTTCCAGCGACCGCGCCTGGCGGCCTGGGTCTTCGCGCTGTCGCCGATGGCGATCGGCATCCATGGCCTCTGGCTGGCCCACGGCAGCTCCCTGCCGAGCGGCCTGCTGTTCCTGTGCGCCGCGGAAAGCGCCCTGGCGCGAAGCGCCGCAGGCCGTCCGGCGGCCGCCCGCGCCGGCCTGGCGGGGCTGGCCTTGGGCCTGTGTTTCCTGGCGCGCCCGGGCACCGCCTTGGCCCTGTGCCTGCCGCACCTGCTGAGCCTGTGGGCGCGCGCGCCGCGCTCGGCGGCTTCGCTCTTCGGCGCCACGCTGCTCGGCGCCCTGCCGGCGCTGCTCGTCTACCTGGCCTTCAACCAGCAGCTGACCGGATCCCCCTGGCGGTCGCCCTACGAGCTCTACGCGGCCGAGCGCTCGCCCAACGACCGCTGGGGCCTGGTCAACCTGGGCACCGCTTGGCCCAACACGGCCTTCAACCTGGGCCGCCTCGATCGCTGGCTGACCGGCACGGCCGGCGGGCTGGCGCTGCTGGTCATCGGCGTGCGGGCCAGCCGGCCAGGCGCGCGCCATTCGATCGCCCTGGGCGTGCCCCTGTGCCTGCTCGGCTTCTACGCGCTGCTGCGCTTCCACGGAGTCCCCTGGGCCGGCCCGTCGTACCTGGTCGAAGCCTTGCCGCTGATGGCCTGCCTGGCCAGCGCGGGCTTGGCGCGCGTCGCCGCGCGCTTGGCGCCCGCGGCCCGGCCGCTGCTCGCGCCCCTGCTGGCCGGGGCGGCCGGCTGGATGCTGGCGGCGCAGTTCGAGCAGGCCGGACAGGAATACGCGCTGCGCAGCCGGGCCGAGGCGGCGGCCCGCGCCGCTCCGCTCCAGCCCGCGCTGGTTTTCGTGCCCCTGCAGAGCGAGCAGGACATCAAGCGCTTCCACCTGGCCCCGCCCCTCGAGCGCGAGCCGTTCGTGCTGGCCCGGGACCTCGGACCGCGCAATCGCGAGCTGCAGCGGGCTTGGAAGGATTTCGCCGCCTACCGCTTCGACCCGCTCAGCGGCAGCTTGACGCCGTTGCCGCCGCCGTAGCGCTTCAGCATTTTTTTTGGCCGCCTTGCGGCGGCCGGCGGGAGCGGCGCTGCGCGCCGGGTTTTTCATTTTTTCGGGGAGGGAATCAGAGCTTGTCAGCATCAGGCGATTCCTGGGATTAAGGGCGGCTGGAGGCGGAAGGCAGCGGTCTGAATGGGGATGCACGACGCGCAGCGGTACCGCTCCCGGCTATGGACCTCCAGGGGCTCGGCGGGGCGTTGGGGGTGTGTGTGCGGGCTTGCCCGACGGCTCGCGGAGCTCTGTTGTCCACGCGACTGTCTGAAGCGGGTCGCTTTCCGGCCCGGGGGCGTTGAGCGGCGGAAGGCTTGGGATCGGGGTTGGCCCGGGGCAGGGGGGCCGGGCGAGGTGGAAAGCTTGGAAGGAACTTCTCGGGGGGCGCAGGGCGCGCCGAAGTCGGAGGGGCAGCGGGGCTTCGCAAGTCGTGTGGCCAGGCGGAGCTGCACGGGGGCGGCCGGATCGGGCCGGCAGCGAGATTGCGGACTTGCCGACAGGCATCGATCCTGGGTGCCAAATTTTCGCTGCCGTCCCCCCGCGGCCAGCCAAGGCGCGACCCAGCCCGGGCGGCCCTCCGAGCTTCCCCCCGATCGCCCTCCGGCCTGCCCCCGGCCGTCCCCCCATGCCCTCTTCCGTTCCGCAGCGCGAGCCGGCGTCCCCCGGCCGCGTCTTCGCTTGGTTCCTGGGCGCCCTGTGCGCCTGGGCCTTGGCCCAGTGGCTGTGGGTGCGCCCCGAATCGATCGGCGCTTCCTGGCGCGAGTGCGACACCCAGGCGATCGCGCGCAATTTCCACCGCTTCGGGCTGGACCTGCTGCGCCCGCGCATCGACTGGGGCGGCGATGGGCCCGGTTTCGTCGAAAGCGAGCTGCCGCTCTACACCGCCGGGGTGGCCCTGCTCCTGAATCGCTTCGGCGAAGCGGAGTGGCCCGGCCAGCTCCTGTCCCTGCTGGCGCTGTGCGCGACGGCCTCGGCCTTGGCGCTCGGCACGCGCCGGCGCTTCGGCAACGCCCCGGCGGCCCTGTGCGGGCTGGCGCTGCTCGGCAGCCAGCTGGGGGTTTCCCTGTCGATCAGCGTGATGCCGGACGCCACGGCGCTGTTGTGCTTCACGCTGGGCTGGCTGGCTTTCCTCGACTACGCGGACAGCGGTCGCCGGCGCTCCCTCTGGCTGGCGGGCGCGGCGACCCTGCTGGCGGCCTGGATCAAGGCCCCGGCCCTGCAGCTCGGCGTGGCCCAGTTCCTGCTGCTGGCCCTCGCGCACCGCGAGCGCCTGCGACGGCCCGAGACCTGGCTGGTGTGGGCCCTGGTGCTGTGCGGCGCGGCGCTGCAGCTCTGGCACGCGCGCCAGCTTTACCTCGAAACCGGCCTGACCTTCGGCGTGCTCTCTGGCGGCGACACCAAGTTCCCGCACGCCGAGCACCTGGCGATGCCCGGCCTGTACTTGGACCTGGTGGCCATGGCGCTGCGCTTCGGACCCGGCCTGGTGGGCTTGGCGGCGGGCGCGGCGTTGCTGTGGACCCGCCGCATGGGAGCCGCCGAGCTGGCCCTGGCGGTTTCCTACGGCCTGGGCGCCGTGGTCTCGCTGCGCTACAGCCACAGCCCCGACAGCGGAGCGCACTACCACATGTTCGGCGCGCTGCTCGGCGCTTGGTGGGTGGGCCAGGCGGCCTCTGTGGCGACCCAGCGCTCCCCCGCCTGGCGCGGGCGCCCGGTCTTCGCCGCGGCCAGCCTGGGCCTGGTGCTGGCGCCCTACCTCGGCCACGCCCTGCTCGAGCGGGACTGGCGGCGCGGGGTGACCACGGCGCAAACCGTCGAGCTGGCGCGCCTGGCCGCCGAGCACAGCCGGCCCGGGGAACTCCTGGTGGTGCGCTCGCCCAAACCGCGCGAAGACCCGTTCTGGCGCCGGCGCAACAACTTCGAGGAGCCCACGATCCTGTATCTGTCCGATCGGCGCGGCTGGGTGCTGCCGGCGGACGAGCCCCTGGCCGCGCGGCTCGAGGACTGCCGAGAGCGCGGCGCGCGGCTGTTCGTCGATGGACGCCCGGCCAGCCTGGCGCCCCTGCCGCCCGTGCCCGGCGCCCGGCTCTTGTTCGCCGGCAGCCAGGGCAGCCTGTGGCGCCTCTAAGGGCGCGGCCGAAAGCGAGCCCAGGCGCTGCGGGAAAGCGCAGCAGACGGCGGCGGCCGGGAGGGATTCCCCCGGCCGCGCCCCGGCGGGCCTTGGAGAAGCGCCGCGCCGGGTCCTAGTCTCATCGCCCCGTGTTCGCCTCCAGACGACCCGCCGGACGCCGCAGCCTGCGCGTCGCCTTCCCGATCTACTGCTCCGGCAGCGCGATCCCGGCCTGCATCCTGGCCGTCTGCGATCGGCTCCAGGACGCGGCCTTCGACGTCGAGTATTGGGCGCCGGCGGTCGAGCCGTCCGTGCAGCGCCCGTACCACCGCGTGCCCCTGCCGCGCCTGGCCACGCGGCTCTGGTATCGGCTGGGCCTGGCGGAGACCGGCCTGCGGGAGCTGCTGGAGCGCCGGTATCTGAAGCTCGTGCGTCCCGGCGACATCGCCTACCTGTGGCCAGCGCTTTCGCTCGAATTCTTCGAGCGCTTGGCCGAACGCGGCATCCCGATCGTGCTCGAGCGCGTCAACAGCCATCGCCGCAACTCCATGCGCGTGCTGGACGAGGCCTATCGGCGCCTGGGGCTGCCGGCCAACCACGGCATCACCATGCGCGACGCGGACATCGAATCGCGCAAGCTGGCCCTGGCCACGCGGGTCTTCTGCCCGAGCCCGCTGGTGCACCGCTCGCTGCTCGAACAGGGCGTGCCCGAACACAAGCTCTTCCACACCTCCTACGCCTGGGAGTCGCGCGACTTCCGCGTCGAGCGCCGTCCGCGCGGCCCGGGCCACGTGCCCCTGTTCCTGTTCGTGGCCAACGGCACGGTGCGCAAGGGCCTGGCCCAGTTGCTCGATTATTGGGCCGCCGCCGGGCTGCGCGCGCGGCTGCGCATCGTCGGCCCGATCGAGGCCGCGCTCAAGGAGCGCTGCGCCCGCGAGCTGGCGCGGCCGGACGTCGAGCACCTGCCCTATCGCAATCGCCTCGACGACCTGTACGGCGAAGCGGACGTGTTCGTGCTGCCGAGCCACGAGGAAGGCAGCCCGCTGGTGACCTACCTGGCCCTGGGGGCCGGACTGCCCTGCCTGGTCAGCCCGGCCGGCGCGGGCGGCGTGGTCGAGGACCGCGTGCACGGGCTGGTGCGCGATCCCTACGACGAGGTCGGCTGGATCTCCGCCATGCGCGAGCTGGCCGGCGACCAGGCCCAACGCGAGCGGCTCGGCGCGGCGGCTCGCGAGCAGGCCGAGCGCTACACCTGGGACCAGGTCGGCGCCCGGCGCCGCGCGGAATTCGAGCGCCTGTTCGCCGGCGGGTGAGCGGCGGGGCGCACCTGGGATTGCCCTCTGGCGGGCGACGACGCTCGGTTCAACGGCGTGCTTTGCCCGAGCTTCCGGGACCCGGCCCCCGGCGGCCGCGCGGACCCCCGCTCGCCGGCGATTCTCCGCGGGCGCGGCGTTCGGCTGCGATGCGCGCCTTGGGGGCGGCGAAGGAGCAGATCGGGCAGCCCTCGAAGTCGTGGCGCAGCGCGGGGCAATGGCTCCTGCCGAACAGGATGATCTGCAGGTGCAGGCTGTTCCAGCGCGCCTCCGGGAAGCAGGCCTTGAGGTCCCGTTCGGTGCGCTCGACGCTGCTGCCGTCCGACAGGGCCCAGCGCTGCGCCAGGCGATGGATGTGGGTGTCGACCGGGAACGCTGGGACGCCGAAGGCCTGGGCCATGACCACGCTGGCGGTCTTGTGCCCGACCCCCGGCAGCCGTTCGAGGGCCTCGAAATCCGCCGGCACCCGGCCGCCGTGCTCCGCGAGCAGCATCTCTGAGAGCCCATGGATCGCCTTGGCCTTTTGCGGCGAGAGCCCGCAGGGGCGGATCAGCGCGCGGATCTCCTCGACCGAGAGGCGCACCATCTGCGCCGGGGTGGAGGCGCGCGCGAACAACCCCGGCGTGACCTCGTTGACCTTCTTGTCGGTGCACTGGGCCGAAAGCAACACCGCGATCAGCAGGCTGTAGGCGTCGGAATGATCCAGGGGCACCGCGGGATCGGGGTGGATCTGGTCTAGCACCCCCTGGATGCGGGCGATTTTCTCCTGCTTGGTGAGCGGCATGGCTGCAGAGTGGACCGGCGCGAGCCTAGTCTAGGTCCGGGCACCGAAGAAACCGGTGCGCTCGGCCGGCAGGCCGGCGGCGCCGCCGCATGCGCTCCCCCCGGCCCGGCCCCGCCCACCCACAGCTCCCGACCCCATGCCCGACCTGGCCCTGCGCATCCGTGACTTCCTGGCGGCCCCGGCCTTCGGCGTGGCCGGCGCTTCGACCAACCGCGAGAAGTACGGCAACAAGGTGCTGCGCTGCTATCTGCAGCACGGCCGGCGGGCCTTCGGCATCAACCCGCGCGCGACGGAGATCGAAGGCGTGCCCTGTTATCCCGATCTGGCCAGCCTGCCCGCGGAGGTCAGCGCCCTGTCCCTGATCACGCCGCCCAAGATCAGCGAAGCGCTGATCGAAGCCTGCGCGGACAGCCGGATCCGCCGGGTCTGGTTCCAGCCCGGCGCGGAGAGCCGCCTGGCGGTGCAGCGCGCCGAAGCGCTGGGTCTCGAACCGATCGCCGGAGGCGCCTGCCTGCTGGTGGTGCTCGGCTTCCGCGAGTAGCGGCGGGCTCGATCCGGGCCGGGTCTGCCGAAGCTGCGGCCCGGAGCGCCGATCCGAAGCGCTTGCGCAGGCCGCCATGATGCGGAAGCGGACCGCGCAGCGCTCTGGCCTTGCAGCTCGGCGCCGCGGCAGCTCCCTGCGAGCGCCAGCGACCGGCCGGCTCTCGAGGCCATCGGCTCCGGCTGCGCTCGAGCCGATTATTTCTTTATGGGCTCATCCACCGCCGGATTTTTTCTTTTTGAGCTGCTCGAGCAGGCCGCCCAGGCCGCCGGGCAGCTGCACGGGCGCTTGCTCGAGCAGCCCGGGCAGCTTGTCGCCGACCTGCTCCAGCAAACCAGCCTCGAGGGCGCGCTGGGCGGCCTGCTGCAGGATCTCGCTGCTGCCGGGACCGAGGTCCAGCTCGGGCGCTTCGGGACGCCCGGAGAGGCGCAGCGGGATGGCGGTGTCCGCCGGCAGGAAGCGGCGCGCTTGTTCGAGGGTCTTGCCGAGGTCGCCGCCGATGGCCGAGAGCGGCAGGCGCGCGTCGATTTCGAAGCGGCCGCCGACCAGGTCGTAGCCGCCGGAGAAGGGCAGGCGCTGCCCGGCCAGTTCGAGCACCAGATCGCTGTAGCCCACGCGGCCCCCGACGATCGAGAGCTCGAAGGGCGCCAGGCGCTGGCCCTGGAAGCGCCCGGCGGCCGGCCAGAGCTGGGCCAGCGGGGCCAGCAGGCTGCCGTCGGCCGAGCCCAGGTCGAGGCGCAGGCGTCCATCGAGCCGGCGCAGGTCGCCGTCGAGGGGCAGGCGCAGCTCGCTCCAGGAGAGCTTGGCGCGCTGGCCGGACGGCGGCCCGCTGAGCTGGCTCAAGAGCGGCAGCAGCCCCCCCACCAGCCGCCGGCTGGCGACCTCTTCGAGGGCGAAGGAGAGCTGCTCGCGGCCATCGGCGGGCGCGCCGCTCTCGAACAGGCCGTCCGCCAAGCGGCCATCCATGCGCAGCGTGCAGCGCGGGGAGGTCAGCTCGAGCTCTAGGGGGCCCGCGACGGCCAGCGGATCCCCCAGGGGCAGGCTCAGCTCGCCCGCCGAAAGCCGCAGGTCGAGCCGCTCGCCGAGCACGTCGGCGCACAGCCCGCGGCTGGCCAACAGGCCATCGAGCTGGGCGGACGAGAGGCCGTCGACGCGCAGCTCGAGGGGCCCGCCGCTGGCGCGGCCGGCCAGCAGATCGGGCCACAGCTGGGTCCAAGGCGCCGCTTCGAAGCGCACGGTCAGGGGCGCCGGAATCCGCGGCGGGGACTCGATGCGGCCGGTCAGCAGCGCGGACAGGCGCGCGCCCGGCGCCTGTTCGAGGGACAGGCTCAGGGCCGCCAGGGTCGCGCCAGCCGCGGGGGCGCTCGCAGGCCCGGCCAGGGTCAGGTTCGGGAGCGCCAGGCGCGCGGCGAGATCCAGGCCCGCGAGCAGCTCGGCCGGCGGGATGGGGGTGCCTGCCGCCGGCAGCCGCAGGGCCAGGCGCTCGAGCTGGATCTCGAGCGGACCGGCCCCGGGGGCCAGGCGCCGGCCTTGCGGGGGCGCGGGCCATAGGCGCCGCCAGAGCGCCTCGCTGGGCTCCAGCCAAAGCTGGCCGCCCGGATCGGCGCTCAGCAGTCCGGGCGCGAAGGTGAGCGTTTGCTCGGCCCGCGCGCGCGGGCTCGTCAGCGTGAGGCGTCCGCGGCCGCGATCGGGACGCAACCCGGTCCCATCGAGCCCGAGCTCGAGTTCCACGTCGAAGCGCGCGCCGAGGGCCTCCGACAGCAGCCCGTCGGCCGCGAGCAGCGCGTCGAACAGGCCGCTGGGCAAAGCCTCGCCGGTCAGGGTCGCCTCCAGGGCCGCGCCGGAGGCTGCGCCCGAGCCCTGCCGCCGCAGGCTGAGCTCGAAGGAGCCCGGCTCGGGCTCGACCAGCTGCCCCGTCAGGTGGCCTTCCATGAGGCCCCCGCCGCGCAAGCTGAACCGCCCCGCGAGCCCCTCGATGCGCACCCGCGGCGCCGGGGCGCCGGGGGCCAGATCGCGGAACGACAGACGGCTCGGTTCGATCACCAGCTCGGCCCCGTCCGGCAGGTCCGCGTCCCGGCCGCTCCGGTCGCCGCCGGATCCGCCCGGTGATTCGAACGTGGTGCCGTCGCGCGGCGCCAGCGCGCGCGTCAGGTTCAGCGCGCCCTCGGCGCTGCGCACCAGGTCGAGCTCGAAACGCAGCGTGCTCTGCCCGAGCTGCCGACCCTGCGAGCGCACCCAGGTGCGCAGCGGCTCGACGCCGAGTTCCAGGGAACCGACCGACGCGCCCTCGGGATCGAGCAGCCGGGCCGACAGGCGCTGCCGCCCGCGGAAGGACAGCTCGAGGCTT
>JBIKLM010000176.1:0-8348 GCA_044359835.1 Planctomycetota bacterium | reverse complement strand
CGTCAGATGAACAGGGGCAGGAACACCAGGCCCACCACCGTCATCAGCTTGATCAGGATGTTGAGGCTCGGGCCGGAGGTGTCCTTGAAGGGGTCGCCGACCGTGTCGCCGACCACCGCCGCCTTGTGGGTCGCAGAGCCCTTGCCGCCCAGGGCGCCGCCTTCGATGTACTTCTTGGCGTTGTCCCAGGCGCCGCCGGCGTTGGACATGAAGATCGCCATCATCACGCCGGTGACCAGCGAGCCGCCCAGCAGGCCGCCGAGGGCCTGAGCGCCGAGAATCCAGCCGACCACCAGGGGCGCGGCGACCGCCAACAGGCCCGGCACGATCATCTGCTTGAGCGCACCGGTGGTGGAGATGGCCACGCAGCGGGCCGCATCCGGCTCGGCCTTGCCTTCGCGCAGGCCGGGGATCTCGCGGAACTGGCGGCGGATCTCCTCGACCATCTTGTTGGCGGCGTTGCCGACCGCGCGCATGGTCATGGCGCTGAACAGGAACGGCAGCATGCCCCCGATCAGCAGGCCCAGGATCACCGGGGTGCTGTTGAGGTCCAGCAGCAGGGTGCCGTCCGGAGCCAGGCCGCTGGCGTTGGCCTCGAGGCCCTTCTCCAGGTTGTCGGCGCGCTGCAGTTGGCCGGCGCGGGTGCAGAAGGCGTTGAACAGCGCCAGGGCGGTCAAGGCCGCGGAGCCGATGGCAAAGCCCTTGCCGATGGCCGCGGTGGTGTTGCCGACCGCATCCAGGGAGTCGGTGCGCTGGCGCACCTCCTTGGGCAGCTCGGCCATCTCCGCCAGGCCGCCGGCGTTGTCCGCCACCGGGCCGTAGGCGTCGACGCCCAGGGAGATGCCCAGGGTCGAGAGCATGCCGACCGCGGCGATCGAGACGCCGTAGACGCCCGCCATGTCGTAGGCCAGGTAGATGCCCACGCAGATCAGCAGCACCGGGATAGCCACCGACTCCATGCCCGTCGCCAGGCCGTGGATGATGTTCGTGGCCGCGCCGGTCTGCGACTGGTTGGCGATGTTCTTGACCGGCGGCGTTCCGCTGCCGGTGTAGTACTCGGTCACCTTGCCGATGGCGACGCCGACGACCAGGCCGGCGATCACGGCGCCGAATACGTTCATGCCGCGCACGCCCTCGGGGAACTTGAGCATCGAGGTGGCCAGCAGGGTCAGCACGATCACCGCCCCGGAAGCCACCAGCAGGCCCCTGAACAGGGCCGAGTGCAGGTGGTGCTCGTCGTCGGCCTTGACGAACAGGGTGCCGATCCAGGAGGCCAGGATGCCCAGGGCCGAGATCAGCAGCGGCAGCAGCACCATGGTCGAGTCGCCGTTGTAGAGCACGGCGCCCAGGGCCATGGTGGCCACGATCGAGCCCACGTAGCTCTCGAACAGGTCGGCGCCCATGCCGGCCACGTCGCCCACGTTGTCGCCCACGTTGTCGGCGATCGTGCCCGGGTTGCGCGGGTCGTCCTCGGGGATGTCCGCTTCGATCTTGCCCACCAGGTCCGAGCCCACGTCGGCGGCCTTGGTGAAGATGCCCCCGCCCACGCGGGCGAACAGGGCGATCGAGGAGGCGCCGAAGCTGAAGCCCAGCACCTGGTTCAGGACCTCTTCGGTGTAGCCGGCTTCGCCCTTGAACAGCAGCGTCAGCGCGGAAATGCCCAGCAGGCCCAGGCCGACCACGACCATGCCCATGACCGTGCCCGAGTTGAAGGCCACGCCGAGGGCCTCCTGCAGGCTCTTGGTGGCCGCCTGGGTGGTGCGCACCGCGGCGCGCGTGGCCGTGTGCATGCCGATGTAACCGGCCAGACCCGAGGCCACCGCGCCCAGGATGAAGGCCAGCCAGGTGCTCTTGCCGAGCAGCTCCTGGGCGTTGGCCATCAGGATCGCCACGATCACCACGAAGCCCGCCAGCCACTTGTACTCGGCGTTCAGGAACGCGGCGGCGCCCTCTTGGACCTTGCGAGAGATGGCCTGCATCTTCTCGGATCCGGCGTCCTGCGCCATGATCTTGCCATAGAGGGTGAAGGCGAAGAACAGCGCACCGAGGGAGGCGGCTATCGAGATGTAGAGCAGCATCTGGGGAGCAGGCCGCGCTGGCTTGCGGCCGCAGGGGAGTCTTCGGTGGGGGGCGGTACGGGGGGCGGTACGGGGGCGGTTCGAGCGCGAGGCGATCTCGACCCGCGGGCGTCCGGACGCGGGCTCGGGATCCGCGCGGGATCCCGGCTGCGTGCAGGCCCGCCGATGAAGCGGGTCGGGCGGGCTATCGGGTCAGGGACCGCGGGTTCGCGCCACCTGGGGTTGCCTGGGGCGGGGCCGGGTCGGGTCCGACGGCAAGCCCACGGGAGGCGGACGCGCGGCCACGCCCCCTGCGGGGCGAGCAGGATACGGCGCCCCGCCCCGGTTGCAACGCGGGGGAGCAGCCTGGCTCCGCCCCGGGTCCGACGTCCGGGTCCGTTCGCGGCCAGGGCGGGGCCGGCAAACCCAGGCCGTAAGCTCCGCCCATGCTCGAACGCCCCCGCAGGAACCGCCGCGGACCGATCCAGCGCGCCTGGAGCGCCGAAACCGACCTCTCCCCGGCCCGCCTGGCCTACCCCGTGTTCATCCACGAGGGGCCCCTGGACCAGGAGATCCCGGCCATGCCCGGGCAGCGGCGGCTGTCTCCCCAGGGGCTGCTGCGCGAGGCCGAGGCGGCCCTGGCGGCCGGGGTGCGGGCCCTGGCCCTGTTCCCCAAGGTGCCGGAGGAGCGCAAGACCAAGGACGCCCGCGAGGCCTACTCCCCGGCCGGCCTCGTGCCGCGCTCCCTGACCGCGCTCAAGCAGCGCTTCCCCGAGCTGCTGTTGATCACGGACGTGGCCCTCGACCCCTACTCCAGCGACGGGCACGACGGGCTGGTGGCCGAGGACGGGCGGATCCTCAACGACGAGACCGTGGCGCTGCTCTGCCGCCAAGCCGTGCTGCAGGCCGAGCACGGCGCCGACCTGGTGGCGCCCAGCGACATGATGGATGGCCGCGTGGGTGCGATCCGGCGCGCCCTCGATCAGGCCGGCCACGGCGAGGTCGGCATCCTTTCCTACTGCGCCAAGTACGCCTCGGCCTTCTACGGGCCGTTCCGCTCGGCCCTCGATTCGGCGCCGCGCGCGGGCGACAAGCGCAGCTACCAGATGGACCCGCGCAATCGCCGCGAGGCGCTGCGCGAGCTGCGCCTGGACCAGGCCGAAGGCGCCGACCTGGTGATGGTCAAGCCCGCCGGGCCGTACCTGGACGTGATCGCAGCCCTGCGAGCGAACACCGATCTGCCCGTGGCCGCGTACCAGGTCTCCGGCGAGTATTCGATGCTGATGGCCGCCGCCGAACGGGGCTTCCTCGACCTCGATGGGGCCCTGCTCGAGAGCCTGCTGGGCATCCGGCGCGCCGGCGCGGACCTGATCCTGACCTACTTCGCGCCGCGCGCCGCGCGGCTGCTGTCGGCCCGCGGCTGATCGGGGACCTCGGCAGTCCTGGCCTCGGTCCGCTGCGACCGCCGCAGCCACGCCGACCTCGAAGGTGCGCGCCAACGGGCCTCGCCTGGGCGAAAGCGCCGATCCAGCGGGTCCCGGGAGCTCCGCGGTTCGCACAGGTTTGACGCGCGCTTCTCACGGCCCTGTGGAGCGCGCACCACACTGACCGGTGTCCAGCGGCCCCGTTTCCCCGCGCCCATTGATCCAGCCGGCCGATCGCACGCCCACCTCCGTTTCGACCCCCGCCGCGCCGCACTCCGCCGACGGGCTGCTCGACCGCCTGGTCGCCGAGGAGCGCCGCCAGCGCCTCGGACCGCCCTGTGCAGGCCTCTCGGAGCTGCCCGCTTGGGGGCCGGTGCTGCTGCTCGGGGGCCTCGGACTCGAGCAGCCGGCTGGCCTCTGGCTGCTGGCCCGGCTGCTGCGCCGCCGGCCCGATCTGCTGGTGCTGGCCCCGGAAGGCGAGCATGCCGACGCCTGGCTGGCCCTCAGCCGCGGCGACTTCGGGCCGCTGGTGCGCAGCGTGCGCCGCGCCCCTTGGCACGCCCTGCGCCAGCTGCGGCTCTCCGGCGCCGTGCTGATCCTCGGCGCCCAGCCGGAGCCGCGCTCGATCGGCGCGGCGCTCGAGATCCAAGCGCAGGCCGCGCTGCCGATCCGGCCCCTGTCCGCCGTCGGTTCCATGCTGCGGCTCGGGGCGCCCCTGTCTGCCTTCGAGGCCGCGGGCCGGCGCGAGCTGGCGGAAGTCCGCCTGCTGGCCGACCTCCTTCCCGAGCCGGCGCTCTGATCGACCTGGCGCTCTGATCGGCCCGGCAGCGGGGCTCGAGCCCAGGTCGCTGTCCGGGGCTCTGGATTTTTGTCAGCGCGATCCGGCGGCCGCCGCGGACGCTGGCGAGCCCTGCGCCGTTCGCTCCCTCAGCGCATTCCGGGATCGGCCTCGAGGGCGTAGCGCTGGGCCAGCCCTGCCAGGCCCTCGCGGCCCCCGGGCCAAGGCAGGGCGGGTTCGCTCTCTGCTTGGGCCCACAGCACCGCTGCGGCCGCCGCCGCCACCGGTGCGAAGGGCCGGGCCTGGCCGCGGGCCCGCTCGGCCGTGGCCAGGGCCGCCTCGAGCCAGGCGCGGCGCCGCTCCAGGTCGCTCTCGCGCACGGCGCTGGCCAGGGTTCCGCCCTGCCAGAGCACCAGGCTGGCCCAGCCGTCCGGGTTGTGGGGCGCGAGGCGCAGCGCCGCCTCCGCCCGGCCCAGGGCCAAGCCGGCTTCGCCGGCCTGCATGGCCAGGTCGGCGCGCAGGAACGCCAGGGAGGCGCCCAGGGGAGCCAGGGGGCCGGCCAGGGCCGCGGCGGCCTGGCGGCGGGCGCCGAGCAGCAGGACGGAGAGGCACAGCAGGCTGCCCAGGGCGACCGCCAGGGGAGCCCAGTGCGGTGCGGAACGGCCGGGACTCATCGGCGAGGCTCCCGGAACAGGGCCGTGCTGTGGCCCAGGGAGGCGGCGCCGGCCGCCAGGAGCGCGGCCAAGGGCAGGCACAGCAGCGCGGCGGGAGCTGGCCAGGCGGGGGCGGCTGCTTGGCTCAGATCCGCCGTTTGGCGCAGGAATTCGGAGCTTCCCAGCTCCCCGAGCAGGGGCCAGGCCGGGCGCCAGAGTGCCCAGACGAGCAGCGCCGTGGCCGTCGCCAGGCCGCTGCCGATCCAGCGCCGCAGGCCCTCGATCAGGGCCAGCAGCAGGGCCAGGGCGAGGCTGGCCCGCAGACCGAGGGCCAGGGGGCCCAGGGCTCCCGGCGCCGCGGCTCCCAGCCACACCAGGCCCGGCGGCTCGAGCCGCAGGCCGGCTCCGCCGCCCGTGCGCAGCAGCCACAGCTCCGCGGGGGCGCTGCCCGCGGGGATTTCGAGGCGCAGCCGACGGGGACCCGCGACGGCTTGCTCCAGGCGGGAAAGCGGCTCGCCGTCGGCGTCCAAGAGGCGCAGTTCGACCACCGCCTCCGGGCTGCTGCGGGGCAGGCTGGCCAGCCCGACCTCTAGCGCCGTGGCTCCCCGAGCCGCGGGCAGTTCGATGCGCGCCAAGGCGCCGGGCTCGAACAGCGCCGGCAGCTTGGGATCGTCGAAAAACAGGCGCCGATCGAGGCTGCCGAGGCCCAGGCCCGACAGCGCGCTGGCGCAGAGACACCAGACCAGCGCCAGCTCGCTGGCCGCGCTCAGGCGCGCCAGCGCGCGCAGGCCGGGCGCGCCCGGCCAGGCCGCGCCCTCGGCCTCCTCCCGCAGGGCCGCGGCGATGCGCCGGCCCTGGGCGTAGAGCATCCAAACGCAGGGCACGAGCGCCAGGCCGATGCGCAGCGCCGCCGCCGCTGCCTGCGCCTGGCCGAGCGCGTCCGCCGGCGTGCGGCTCTCGCCGCCGCCGGGGCGCGGCACCAGCCACCACAGCGCCCCCAGCCAGGCCAGCGCCGCCAGGAGCAGGCGCGGGCTCCACCAGCGCGCGCGCTCGAGGCGATGCCAGGCCCACCAGCGCCCAAGCGCCCTCATGGCGCGCCTCCGCGCTGTGCGTACCAGGCGGCCAGGGCGCCGGGCGCGGGCCGCGGCGCCCGCAACATCAAGCCCTGGGCCGCGAGCGCCGCGCGGGCGCGCTCGAAGGCCGGCCCGCCGTCCAATTCGACCTCCAGCGCGCGCGCCTCGGCGAGCACCTGCTCGACCGCGCCGCTCCAGCGCGCGCGCCCGCCGACCAGCAGCAGCGCGCGCTCGCAATGGCGAGCCCACTCGGCCCCTTCGTGGGAGGCGATCACCACGCTCGCGCCGCGGGCCCGCACGCCGTCGAGCAAGGTTTCGAGCCATTCGCGCCCGGGCGCATCGAGCCCCGCCCCGGGCTCGTCGAGCAGATACAGCTCGCGCTCGAACAGGAACGCCTGCGCCAGCCCGAAGCGCCGGCGCATGCCCAGGGAGCAGCGCTCCAGGGACAGCCGGCGCGCGCCCTCGAGCCCCGCCTCCGCGAGCATCCGGCGGGCCAGGGTCCGCGCGCCGACGCCGTTCTCGCCGTGCAGGCGCGCCAAGGTTTCGAGCAGCAGTTCGAGCGGCAGATCCCCGGGAAACGGCGCGCCATCCGGCACATGGCCCAAGCTGCGCCGCACCCGGCCGTCCATCGGGTTGCCTTCGAGCACCCACAGCAATCCCGTGTCCGGGCGCTCGATCCCCGCCAGCAGGCGCAGCAGCGTGCTCTTGCCCGAGCCGTTCGGGCCGAGCAGCGCCAGGCGCTCGCCGGGCGCCAGCTCGAGATCGATCCCGGCCAGAGCGCTGCGCGGCGCGCGCCAGGGACCGAGCCCATAGCGCCGGGCGAGCCCGACGCCGCGGATGGCCAGGGGCGTCGCGCTCATGCCGGAAATCCGCGACTTCGCCGGCCGGCGGAACGCTGCGCGCCCAGGGACGCCGCCGCGGGGCCCGCGGCGGAGCACCCCTGGCTGGACCCGCTTTGGATCCACTCCCGGCTCGGCAACCGCGGCGCCTCGCCCGGGCTGCCCGAGCCGGCGCGGGCGGCCCGCGGGACAGCGCAGCGGCTCCGGTCGCGGCCCGGCCCGAGTCGAGCCATGCTCATGCGCTCAATCCTGGCGAGCGGGGTAGAAGCGCAGGCCCACGAAGACGATCGAATCGTCGCTGACCTCGGCGCCGGCGGTCAGGCCGACGCTGCCATCGAGCTGATATTCGCCGCGCACGCGGCCGTAGAGGTCCCCGGGGCCGAGGTCGCGATAGCCGAGCGCCAGCTCGCCCTCGATGCGCTCTCTCAGGATCGCGCGGGCGCCGGCTTCGGCGCTGTAGCCGTTTTCGCTGCCGTTGGCGGACAGGTGCAGCAGATTGAGCGCGCCGAAGACCTCGAACTCCTTGAACGGTCCGTCCTGTTCGCTCTCGAAGGCCGGCAGCGGCTGGTGCACCAGCGCGCCGAATCCGACCAAGGCCCCTTCCACGTTGTTCTCGTCGAACAACAGCAGATTGCCTTGCAGGGCCAGGTGCTGGTTCAGCGGGGTCGATCCGGACAGGCGCCAGCCATCGAGCTCGCCCAGCTCGCCTTGGGCCTGCAGGAAGCGCCAACGCAGCGTGTGGCCCGCGTAGGTCGGCGGGGCGCCGGCGAAGGACACCTGGCCCGCCGGAGGGCCGAGCAGGCTCGCCTCCGCGGCCGGCGCGTCGGCCGGGGTCACGGGCGCGGGCGCCGGGCCGGAGGCGAGCGGAAGGGTGGGGCAGAGGAGCGGGGGCAGCAGGGTCCACATGGCGGCGGGCGTCGAGGTTGTCGCTGAGGCTAGCGCTGTGGGGCTGTGCCCGCGAGGGCCGGCGCTATGCTCGCCGTGCATGCTGCGCCTGATTCCCCTGGCCGGTCCCCACAAGGGCCGCCCCGTCGAAGTCGCCGACGGCGCCCTGCTCGGCCGGGGCAACGAATGCGCGTTGAGCCTGCCCCACGCCTCGGTCTCGCGGGTGCATGCGCGGGTCGAGCGCCGCGGCGACGCCTGGTGGCTGGTGGACCAGGGCTCGCGCAACGGCATCCTGCTGGCCGACCAGCGCCAGAGCGAGCTCGAGCTGGTCCACGGCCAGCGCATCCAGCTGGGGGAATTCCCGCTGCGCGTCGAGCTGTTCGCGTCGGATCCGGCGCTCGCCGGGACCGCGCCGGCGGCGCCTGCGGCGGCCGAGGAGTTCGAGTTCGCCGAGCAGCTGGAGGGGCTCGAGCTGCTCCAGACCCGCGCCGTGCCCCGCGCCTCCTCCGCGCCGTCCCCCGAACCCGGTCTCGAACTCGAAGATCCCGCCCAGATCGAGCTGGCCGCACCCGTGCGCCCAGCCCCGGCCCCCGGGCCCGCCGCCCTGGCCCGCGAGCGCCAGGCGGAATTCCTGCGCCG
>JBIKLM010000008.1:0-26689 GCA_044359835.1 Planctomycetota bacterium | reverse complement strand
CCAACCGCAGGCGTCCACGAGGCCCTGGAGCTCCGTCGCCGATCGCGCCGCCGCACCCCGCGGGGGGCGGCGCGATCGCCTACGGGGCGCAGGGGACTCCCTGGAGGTCCAGAGCCGAGAGCTGAGAGCCGAGAGCCGAGCCGACGCGCGTCGGGCGCACCCACGAGACCGCCCCCCTCTCACCGACAGCCGCCTGCCCCTCCACGCCTTGCCCAAGCTCCTCAGGCAACCCAACCCTTCTCCGACCGCCAAAGGCGGGGAGCGTCGCGCAGCGACGATCCCCGCCTATCCGGCCGCCGAACGGCGGCCGCCAAGAAACGTCACAGCGCGCCTTCGACGTTGGCCTTGAAGGCCGCGTAGCTCTGGCTGCCGACCATCGACTTGACCTGCTTGCCCTGCTTGATCAGCAGGAAGGTCGGGATCGCGGTGATCCCGTATTTCGCCGGGACCTCCGTGTTGTCGGAGGTGTTGAGCTTGACCACCCGGACCCGGCCCTTGAGCTCGTCGGCCAGTTTGTCCACCAGGGGCGCCATGGCACGGCAGGGGCCGCACCATTCGGCCCAGAAATCCACCAGGACGGGGAGGTCGCTATGCAGGACCACGGTGTCCCACTGGCTGTCGGTGACGTCGGCAACGCTGCTCATGGATCGAAGGGGCAGGGGTCTGGCTGGGAAGCGATTGGGGGGGTACGCCGCCGGGACGGCCCTGGGACCGTCCAGGGGGCGGGAGCCGGCGCACAGCGCGGTTCCTAAGTGCCTTCGGGATAAGGCTTAAGGATGGCTGAGGCCGAGCTGCTCGGGGGCTGCGTTGGGCGGTTCCCCAGGGGAATCCCGGGGGCAAAGCTGACGCAAACCGCAAGAAACTCCAGGCTAGTCCCCGGACTCCGTTGTTTCGAGCCCGACCCGGTCGGTCCGGTTCCATTCCCTGGGACTGCAGCCAAAGGTCGCACGCCGGCGCTGGAGCCCGAGCGGGCCCCGGGGCACCGAGGTTGCCGGGGGGGCCCGGGGGCTGCGACCCCAGCTGCAGGCCGCCGCTCGGAGGGGCCGCTCGCCACGGGCCGGCAGGGCGGTGACCCTGCGCCGGCCTTCAGACGCGCCGGTTCGACTCTTCGACCCAGCGATACATCCGCCCGCTGAGCCGCGGCCAGGCCATCAGCAGGGCGCCCAGGCCGATCAAGAGGCCGACCAGGGCGCCCAGAGGCAACCAGGAATCGGAGCGCTGGATCGGCGCGGCGGGGGGCTGGATCAGGGCCGGCCGGGCGGGCTCGGGCGCGACCGCCGCAGCGGAGCGCTCGCTGCGGCCGCGCACCGGGGGGGCGCTGTCGAAGCGCACGCCTTCCCCATGGATCTCGAGGGCCCGCAGGTACAGCTCCTCTTCGTCCACGAAGGTCGCCCGGGCGTCGTTCTTGGCCAGGGCCGGGGTGCGCGAGCGCAGGTCGTTGCCGTCCAGCTCGAGACCGCGCAGGTAGAGCGGCTGCTCGTCGGGGTGGATCTCGTCGCGCAGGGTGTCGCGCAGGCCTTGGGCCGAGCGGGCCAGTTCGGCCGGGGTCGGTGCGCTGGAGTCGGCGGACGAATCGGCCGGCGCCTGAGCGCTGCCTACAGCCGTTTGGGCTCCGGTCTGGGGTTCGGCGGCGGCGGACGTAAGGCCGGCCAGGATCAGGCCGGCGCCGAGGGCTGCCAGGGAGACAGGCTGAGAACGGCTCACGGCTGCACCAGATAGCGGTTGGGGTCGTTGTCGAGCGGCATCCAGCGCAGGATCTCGAGCGGCTGCAGGGAGCGCGGCAACAGGTCCGCGGCCTTGCCGGCCGGCCCGCCCAAGAGGCGCGCATCGTGGTTGAAGCTCAAGCTGGGCGTCCCGTAGACGATGTTCTCGTTGCGGCAGATCAGGGCGCCGTTGATCTGGGCCGCGACGCCGCCGAGCACCGTCCAGCAGAACGATTGGTTGGTGTAGAAGACGGCGTCGAAACGGGCCGCGTTCATGCTGGCGATGTTGCGGAACTGCGAGATGCCGCCCGAGGGCATGTTGCCGGCCCAGACCGTCGTGTTGAGCGGTTTGGTCAGCGTGACGTCGGTGAGCGACTTGCGCGGATCGAAAACCCCGTCGCCGTCGATGTCCTCGCCGGTCCCGGGGATCGGTCTGCCGACCGCGCTGCCCGGCGGGATCAGGCCCAGGGCCTGGTGCTCGGCGGTGTAGCGCTGGATGGTGAAGACGCCGTCGCCCTCCAGCACATCGTCGTCCGCCGTGCCGCGGATGCCGTCCCGGCCGTTGCGCGTGTTGGGGATCTTGTCGGCGCCGGCGTCCTCGACCGAAGAATTCATAGGATGCCCCATCCAGCCTCCCACATAGTGGCGCCAGGTCGAGTTCGTATGGTCGCCGACGACGATGTTCTCCTTGGCGAAAAGGCCAAGGAAGTCACGGTTCCAGTTGGTGCTGAGCCAGGCCTCGGTGGCCGCCTGAGTGGTGTTCGCGGGCCGCGGGCTGCTGGGCCCATTGACGTACTGGATCGAGTTGGGACAGTAGATGTTGCCGCCCGCGAAGATCGCCCCCTGGCCGGTCACATGGCCGTGGATGATCACGTCGCCGCGCACCACGATCGGCCCGTTCAAGACGATCGGATTGGCCGCCGTGCCGACCAGGTAGAGATTTTGGCGTTCCCCTGGAGCGTCGCCGACGACCCCCGCGGCCTGCACGACGCCCCCGATGCGGATGGTCGCGTTGCGACCCAGAGCGATCTGCTCGTACATGCCTAGGTTGCTCAGGTTGGGCATGTCGACCTGCTCATCGAAATCGTGTTGGTTGCGGGTCTGCCCGCCGTTGCCGCGCACGCGGGCCACGTTGACGATGTCCCAACCGGAATAGATGCCCCCGTCGTTGCCGTCGAACAGCCCGTCGCCGTTGTCGTCCTTGTAGCCGCTCAGCGAGATGCTGCCGCCGTTGTCTTCCACCAGGTCGTACATCGGCTGCCCGGTGACCGTGGGCCGGAAGTTGGCCGCATCGAACTGGCCGTTGCTGCGGGCGTTGCCGGCGGCGGTGATCGAATCGCCGTAGAACCAGCCCCAGTTGTTAAGGAAGTAGGCGTAATTGAACACCTCGCTGGGCGCCATGGAAAGCCGCACGGTGGTGCGCTCGGAGCTCCAGTTGGTCGGCTCGGCTCCTGCCCCGCCCGGGGCGACCGGCATGTAGCCGCTGGCGTCGATCGCGATCGTGATCGCCGTGGGCGTCTCGTTGAGCCGCACCAGCCGCACGGAATAGGCGCCCACCTGGGCGCCGCCGGATTGCAGCGCGGTGCCGGAGAAGGCCGTCACCGTGTCGCCGGTGGCGAACAAGGCGCGTACGCCGGAAAGCGGATCGGTCAGGGGGCCCGCCGCAGCCGCCTGGTTGATCATGTTGATGGCCGCTTCGGATCCCGCCTGGGCCACGTAGCCCGAGCGCACCTGGTCGACCTCGAGGCGCGTCTCCTGGATCTCGATCACGGAGGACATGGCCACCGCGCTCAACAGCCCGGCCAGGCCCACCATCACCACCAGGGAGGTCACCAGCGCGCTGCCCCGCTGGCCGGAGCGCGCCGAACGGCACCGAAGATCAATTGCGTGTGACGACATGGATCACCGTATCAAGGCAAGGGGTATCTTGGTCGACGACCTGGGTGGCGATGCGCAGTTCCCACACATCGCCGACCCGCTCCACACGGAACCCGGGCTTGGCCGCCCCGCTGCTCAGCTGGTCGACTACCGGGTCGGTGCGCACGACCTCATCCTGCTCGTTCAGCACCTGGCGGACCAGCCGGCGCGGGGCCAGAGCGACCCCGTCCACGAGCGCCTGCGCAAACTGGACGCCCGCTTCGCTCTCGACCGTGTAGCGGATGCTCCAATCCTCGCGCACCTGGTCAGCCGCGTCGAGCCCGAGGCGGCGATCCTCGACGCCCCAGCCGAGCACCCCGCCGATCTCGATCGGCATCTGGAAGGTCAGCTGGGAATTGCCGTCGGGCAAGGCCTGCACCTGGATGCGCGCGTCGCTGGTGGCTCCGAGCTCGCGCGCCAGCTGGGCGGTCGATTCCTGGCGCCGCTCGTTGTTCACCGCGATCGCGCCGACCGTCTCCTGCGACCGGCGCCCGAAGTCCATCACCGCTGCCAGCCCGTAGCCGATCACGGCAAAGGCCGCCACGGAGATCACCGCCTCGAGGGCGGTCAGGCCGGCCTGCGGCCCACCGTTGCGCGCGACGGGGATCATCGGTCGGCCCTCAAGGTCGCCACGCGGGTCAGCTCGCGGTCGGTATCGAGGTCGAGCACCCGCACATCGATCTGCACCAGCCCGACGCCAGCCTGGAACACGGTCAGTTCGGCGACATAGCGGGATTGATCCTCGTCGGTGCCATCGAACAGACGATCGCCGTTGAAGGCCAGCAAGCCGGCGAAGGGCTGCGCCTTGAGGTTCTCGAGCACCGTAGCCAGGAAGACCCCGGCCTCGCTTTGCTGCTGGGCCGCTTGGACGCTGCTCAGGCTGGTCGAAAAGGACCCGGCCGCCGCCAACAGGCCGGTGGTGACCAGGGCCAGGGTGATCATGATCTCGATCACCGTCAGTCCAGTGCGAGAGCGGCGCGGTTGGTGGGTGTGGAAGATGCGCATGCAAGGACCTCCGGGGCGGGTGCAGGCCAGAACCCCGATCTCGGTTCGGCCGGGCCGCGGCTGGGACTGAAGGCGTGCTCGGACGGTTTCGGGCCCAGCGCGGCTTCGATGCGGAAGTCCTTTCCGTCTCGCCGCAGCCTTGGCCCTCCGGCGGCGCGTTCGATCGCTCCGCCGCCTCCGCCCCGCGCCCCCGCCGGCCCATCGCGCGCCAGCGCCCTGCCCTCCAGCCGAGGGGGCCCAGAATCCGAACCCGCTTGCAGGCGCCGCTGCGGGTCCTGAACGGCTTGGAAGCGATCGGCGCACAGCGGCGATCCCGGCCTGTGTGCGCACCGCAAGCCGGGCCAGGGGCAGCTGCAGAGCTGTTTTCCCCCCTCGGTCTTGGCCCGAGCGGGGTCCGCTTCTGCTGGTCAGCGGCGCGGAACGCCGGCACTTTCTGGAGCCGGCGCAGCGGGCGACTCGCCGGCCCCGCCGTTCGGCTCGTCGGCAAGCGCTTCGAGCAGCGCCTGGGCGCTTTTCGTCAGCTGTTCCAGGGTGCGATCTCCGGGCAGCTTCTCCAGCGAGAGCTCGAGCAGATCCAGGACGAAGCGCAGGCGCTCGCGCGCTTCCTCAGGCCGGGAGAGTCCGCGCAGCAGCACGCAGACGTTGAAGTTGATCGTGGCCAGCGAGGTCAGGTACTCGCTGCTCTCGGGGTGCGCGCCGACGAGCGCCTCCATCAGGTCCGAGCCCCGCCGCAGGTCGGACAGGGCGGGCTCGAAGCGCTGATGCCCGAGGTGCCAGGCCGCGTGTTGCACCAGGGCCGTGGCCAGATTGGCTCGAAAGCGCGGCGTCTCGGGGAAGGCCCGCACCAGCTCTTGGCCCAGGGCCACGGCGCGCTCGACCAGCGGGCCGGCGGCTTCCAGGTCTCCGGCTTCGCCCAGCATGTCGCCCAGGTTCCCGAGGGCCGAGAAGAGCTGCAGGCGCGTGACCGAATAACCCGGGTGATCGCGATCCAATGCCTCCCAGGCCGCGACCGCCTCGCGCTGGAACTCGATCGCGCCGGGCAGGTCGCCGCCCTCGTAGCGCCACAGGGCGCGCGTGCCGAGGGCCTTGGCCAGAGCGAAGCCGCGCAGGCGCTCTGCGGGCCGCTGGGCGACCTCCATGCGCAGGATCGCGATGCCCTCCTCGAGCATCTCGTGGGCCACTTCCGGCTTGCCCGCCCAGCGCTCGAACAGGGCCGCCTGGCTGAGCTGCCAGCCCAAGGCGTGCAACAACTCGCTGCGCTCCGCGTCCCCGCCCTCGCTGAGCTCGAGGGCCGAGCGGAACGCCGCGATGCCCCCGCGCGCCTGCTCCAGCGCCGCCGGCACGTGGCCGAGCTGACGTTCCGCTTCGGCCCACAGCATGCGCGCTTGCCCGCTGCGCTCGAGGCGCTGCGCGGACTCCCCCGGGCCCGCACCGAGGCTCAGCACCAGGGCCTCGGCCTGCGCGCACACGCCGGCGTAGTCGCCGATGCGCAGCAGCACGTCCGCGAGCTGCAGGCGCGTCGCGTCGATCGCCGCCGCGGGGCGCGGATCCTCCGGACGCAGGCGGGCCAGCTCGAGGTCCAGCTCGAGGGCGTCCTCGAGCAGCTCGGCGCGCACGCGCTCGAAGCGCGGCACATCGGCGAGCACGTCGCTGCCGACGCGCCGCAACATGCCGTCGATCGAGCCCAGGGCCGCGTCGAAGCTGACCTCGGCCTGCTCGCGCTGACGGCGCGCCTCGCCCAGGGCGCCCTCCAGCTGGCGGTTCAGGTCGGACAGCTCGGCGCGCTTCTGGCGGCTGTCCTCAAGGGCCGCCTCCAGCTGGCGATTGAGCCCCGAGAGCGCGCGGTTCTGACGCGCCTGCAGGAGTCCGAAGCCCAGGGGAGCGCCGAGCAGCAGCAGCGCCGCCAGAGCGATGGCCAGGGCGCGCATGGGCTCGCGCCGCACCCAGCGCAGGCCCTTCTCCAGGGGGCTCGGCGGCCGCGCGACGATCGGTCGGCCCTCCAGGGCGGCCTCGAGATCGGCGGCGAAGGCCCCGGCGCTGGCGTAGCGGCGCGCGGACTCCGCCTCGAAGGCCTTGAGGCAGACCACCTCGAGGTCGCGTTGCAGGCCAGGCGCAAGCTGGCGCAGCGGCGCGGGGCGGCCTTCGAGCACCCGCTGCAGCGTGCGCTCGGCGCTGCCCGGATCCAGGTACGGCGACACGCCGGTCAAGCCCTCGTACAGCGTGACCCCGAGCCCGTACAGGTCGCTGCTCGGCCCGACCTGGTCGCCGCCGCCGCGGACCTGCTCCGGGGCCATGTAGGGCAGGGAGCCGATCTGCGAGCCGGTGCGCGTCAGCCGGTCGGCGCCAGGCGCCGCGGCCAAGCCGAAATCGAGCAGCAGCACGCGCCCGTCCAGGCACAGCATCACGTTGGACGGCTTGATGTCGCGATGCACCACGCGCCGCTCGTGGGCGTGGGCCAGGGCCTTGGCCACCGCCAGCAGGCAGCGCCCGATGGTCGCCGCGTAGGAGCCGGAATAGAGCGGCGGCATGCCCGCGCTCTGGCCCACGCGGCGCTCGAGGGCCGCCCACAGGTCGGCGCCCGAGAGGGCGCTGCGCGGCTGGCCGGCCAGGTCCGCGAGCAGCTCCGCCAGGGTCGCTCCGCTGAGCAGCTCCATGGCGTAATAGGGCAGCCCGAGCTCCTCGCCAAAGCTGTAGATCGCCGCGATCCCGGGGTGCGAGAGGCGCGCGGCCGCCTCGATCTCGCGGCGGAAGCGGCGCCGATTTCCCGAAAAGAACAAGAGCTCGGGGCGCAGCACCTTGAGCGCCACGGCGCGCCCCAGGGACAGCTCCTGCGCCCGATAGACCACGCCCATGCCCCCGGCGCCGATGCGCCCCTCGAGGCGGAAGTCCCCCAGGCGCTCGGGGATCGTGAACTCCTCGGACTGGTCCCCGAGCAGGCCGGCGTCGCGCAGGCGCTCGAGGGCGCGCTCGAGCTCCCCGCGCCGGTCGGGGTGCGCGGCGAACAGCTCGTCCAGGGCGGCCAGGTCGGAGCGCTCGTAGGCGTCCAAGGCCGCTTGGATCAGGGCTTCGAGGGACGGGTCGGGTTCAGGGGGCGGCATCGCGTACGGAGGAACGATCCGCGTTCGGCCGGCCGGGTCTCGGCCCCGCAGCGGATTCAGTGCCAAGCGCTTCGGGCCCGGGTCAAAGCATGCCAGCGGGGCCCAGGCGCAGGGAAGCGGCTCAGGGGCGAGCCGCTGCGCTCGGACCGGGCCGATCGATTCAGCCGCCCGGGATGCGCGCCAGGAGCGCCTCGAAGCGCGGGTCCTCCCGCAGCAGCTCGAAGGCCGGCGCCTGGCGCAGGCGCGCCGCATCGCCGAAGCCCGCGCCGATCGTGCGCTCCAGCAGCTCGAGCCCGCGCTCGCGGGCCAGGGCCTCGGCCTGCTCCTGCCCCGCCGCCCGGGCCGCCAGGGCCAGCTTGCCCAGGGCATAGACCCCGTCGTAGAGCACGTCGGCGCGCTCGAGGGCCAGCTCAGCGCCCTCCGCGACCCGCGCCAGGCCCTCGTCGAAGCGGCCCTCGACCCCGCGCACGGCGCCCTCCGCGAACAGGGCCGCTGCCAGGCTGACCTGGACGCTCAGATGTCCGCCGGTGGCCTCGAGGGTCTCGCGCAGCAGGCCCACGGACCGGCCCACCAGCAGGGCCGCCCGCGGCGTGTCCCCGAGCTCGAGCGCCAGCCCCGCCTGCCCGGCCAGCGCCGCCCCCAAATAAAACGGAAATTCGATCAAGTCGGGATGTGCCGCGCAGAGGCGCTCCAGGGTCGCCACGGATTCGCCGACCGTGGCATCGCCCGCGGCGTGATCCCCGCTCGCGCCCTCGAAGACGCCCAGGTTGAGGGCCAGCACCGCCAGACGCTTGCTCTCCTCGGGATCCTGGGGGAAATCGCGCGCCAGCGAGCGCGCCGCCTGGAGCCCCGCCCCGAGCACCGCCTGGGTGCGGGCCGCATCGGAGCCGCTCAGCAGGCGCACGCCGTAGTTGTTGGCCAGTTGGGCCATCAGGCGCCGCAGGCGCAGGGAATCGGGATGCGCCGCGAGCCACCCGGAGAGCTCGTCGAAGGTTTCGGCGTAGAGCGGATCGGCGCGCTCGACCCGGCCCAGGTTCTCGAGCGCCGAGGCCTGGCCGCTCAGGTTCGAGAACAGCGCGCCGGCCAGGTCGATGCTGTCGGGGGCCAGCGGCAGGAGCCGGCGGGCCAAGTCCACGCCGCGGCCGTGTTCCTCGGCGGCCGCTTCGAGCTCGCCGCGCGCGAACAGCGCGAAAGCCAGCGAATCGTGCATCAGCGACTGATCGATGCCCAGGCGGTGGCGCTCGGGCGTGCACAGGTCGTGGGGTAGGAGCAGATCCAGGGCTTCGCGCCAAAGCGCCTCGGCGCGCTCCATGTCGCCCTGGCGCTGGAACAGGATGCCGAGCTGGGTCAGGTTGGCGGCCAGGTTGTGGTCAGACTCGAGGCCGGGCGATTCCGCCGCCAGCGCGCGCGAATGCTCGACCGCCACCGCGAGCCGCTCCTGGGCCTCCTGGGTGCGCCCGAGGTCGCGCAGCAGGTCCGCGATCGAGCGTTCGGTGTGCGCGCGCATGCGTTGGAGGTTCGGATCCTCGGGCGCGTCCGCGAGCAGTTCCGTGTAGAAGCCGAGCGCCTTCTCGAGCAGCGCGCGCCGCACGGGCTCCATCTGCGGCACCTCCGCCAGCGTGTTCGAGCCGACCTCGTTGAGCATCTCGTCGACCGAGCGCTGGGCGCGCGAGAAGTTGAGCTCGGCGCGCTCGCGCTGGGCGGTGACCTGGGCCAGCGCGCCCTCCAGCTCGCGGTTCTGCCGCTCGATGCGCGCGTTGGCCCCGGCCAATTCGACGTTGGCCGCTTGGGTCTGGCGGTTGGCCGCCTCGACCTCGAGGCGCGCGCGCTGCTGGATGCGCCCGTAGGCCAGCGGGCCGCCGATCAAGAGCAGCAGGCCAGCGGCCAGGGCCGCGCTGGCGGCCGGATTGCGCCGCGCCAGGGCGCGCGCTTGGCGCCAGACCCCGGGGCGCCGCGCGCGGATCGGGCGCAATTCGAGCACGGCGCGCAGGTCCGCCGCCAGGGCTTGGGCGCTCGGATAGCGCCGCGCCAGGTCGCGCTCCAGCGCTGTCATGCAGACCGTCTCCGCGTCCCAGGGCAAGCCGGCCGCGCGCCGCCCCGGCGCGGCGAAGACCCCGCTGTGGATGCGGCTCTTGAGCTCGAGATCGCTGCCGCCCTCGAAGGGCCGCGCCAGAGTCAAAAGCTCGTAATAGGTGACCCCCACGGACCACACGTCCGCGCGTCCGTCGATCTCGCCGCGGCCCTCGACCACCTCGGGGGCCATGTAGGCCAAGGAACCGAGCGCCGCGCCGGTGCGCGTCAGGCGCTGGCTGCCCGACAGGCTGGCCAAACCGAAATCGAGCAGCACCACGCGGCCCTCCGGCGTCAGCATCACGTTGCCGGGCTTGATGTCGCGATGCAGCACCCCGCGCTCGTGGGCGTGTTCGAGCGCTTCGGCGATGCGCAGGCACAGCCGCGTAGCCACCTGCGGCCAGGAGCCGCGGAAGGTTTCCGGCAATTCGCCGGAGGGCGCCGGCCCCGCACCGGCGGGGCGCAGCAGGCGCCACAGGTCGGCGCCGGAGAGCTGCTCGGGGCCGCGCTCGCCGAGCTGGGCCAGGGCCTGCGCCAGCGACAGCCCCGCCAGCGCCTCCATGGCGAAATAGGGGATGCCCTGGGCTTCGCCGACGCTGTAGACCGGCACCA
This sequence comes from Planctomycetota bacterium, assembly GCA_044359835.1. Taxonomy (GTDB): domain Bacteria; phylum Planctomycetota; class UBA1135; order UBA1135; genus JBIKLM01. Next base: position 16,284 of record JBIKLM010000008.1, on the reverse strand, counting down.
CGCCGGGATGGGACAGCCGCGCGGCCGCGGTGACCTCGCGTTGGAAGCGCTCGCGCGCCCCGGGGAAATAGGCGAATTCGGGGCGCATCAGCTTGAGCGCCACGGTGCGGCCCAGGGAGCTCTGCTCGGCCAGGTAGACCACGCCCATGCCGCCCTCGCCCAACAGACGCCGGATGGCGAATTCGCCGATGCGCTCGGGCGGCGCCTGTTCGGCTCCGATCAGTCCCGCGCGGGAGAGGGCCTCCAGGCGCTCGCGCAGCAGCGCCGCCTGCTCCGGGTGCCGCGCGATCAAGGCCTCGACCGCCGATCGCCCCCCCGATTCGAGCGCGTCCAGGGCCTCGAAGACGAGCTGGTCGATGGCCTCGAGGCGGCTGTCGGGCGCGGGTTCGGGCGGAGGGTCCGGCGGACGGGAGACGGCCATGGATCGAAGCGCCGGTCGGCCCCCGATTGTGGCCCCGCCGGGTCGGGCTGGATAGCCGCCGGCGCGGCCGCATGGGCCGCGCTCCCGCCCGCGGCGCTGGGCCATTGCGCGCCGGACCGTCCCGCCCTCGCTCCAAGCGCCGGCGGACCGGCCGCGCCCGCCCGAATGGGCGCCCGCCCGAGTGGATAGCCCCGCCGCGATTCCCTGTAGCGTCCGAGCCGCCTGGGTCTTCGTCGGGTCGAGGTCCGCCGCACCGGCGCCCATCCCCTCGATCCCCATGGCGACACGAATCCCCTCCCTGGCGCTCGGAGCCTGGCTCCTGCTCCATCTCCCCCCCGCCGCCGGGCTCCCGGCCGCTCCCCGGCCGTTCCCCGACGGGCCGAACGAATCACCGGCCGCAGCCCCCTCGGCCGGGCCCGCGACGGCCGGACAGGCAACCGACCCCAGCGCCCCTGCCGCGGCGCTCGGCTTCCTGTTCGAAATCAACAACGGCCGAGCCCCCGAGCCCTTCGACCACCTGCTGCGCCTGCCGCAGGGCTGGGCGGCCCTGGCCTCCGATCGCCTGGAGCTGTCCACGCGCGCCGCGCCGCCTGCCGCCGCTGGAGAGGCCTGCGCCAGCGCAGGCCACCCGACCGACGCCAGCCTGCAGGGAGCTGCTGCCTGGCGACACCTCGAAATCGAGCTGGTCGGCGCGCGCCCCGGGATCGCTCCCCAGCCGGAGGGCCGCCGCGGCACCTGGTCATCGCTGCGCGGCCGCGATCCGCGCGGATGGACCCGCGCCGCCGCCACCGCCGAGCGCCTGCGTTATGCCGAGGTCTGGCCCGGCATCGACGTGCTCTACCACTCCGGGCCCGGCGGCCTGCGCCACGACTTCTGCGTCGCCCCCGGGGCCGATCCCGGCGCGATCCGCCTGCGCTACGCGGGCATCCAGCGGGCCGAGATCGCCGCGGACGGCCGTCTGCGCCTCTGCACGGAGATCGGGGAGCTCGAGGAGAGCGCGCCGATCCTGACCCAGGAAACCCCGGCGGGCACGCGCCGGATCGACGGGGGATTCGTGCTGCAGAGCCATGCGGACGGCGTGCTCGAAATCGGCTTCGCGGTCGGGCCCTACGATCCCGCCCAGACCCTGGTGATCGACCCCTATTTCAGCGTTTTCGCCCATTTCGGCGGCTCGATCTTCGACAGCGCCGATGCGCTGACCTCCGACGACCAGGGCGCCTGGTTCGTCGCCGGCCGCACGCGCTCCGTGGACTTCCCCTACGCCGACTTCGGCCCCGGCCAACCGCAGAGCGACGACATCTTCCTGCTGCGCTGCGCGATCGGCGGGCTGGTCAGCGAAACGCTGATCTTGGGGGGCAGCGGCCTCGACACGCCCTACGACCTGACCTACCGCCAGGACCGCGTGGCCCTCGTGGCCGCCAGCGCTTCACCCGACCTGCCCATCCTGGGCGCGACCTACCAAACCCAAAATCTGGGGGACCGCGACGCCTATTTGGCGGTTTTCGATGCCGATTCGCTGACGCTGCTCTGGAGCAGCTATCTCGGCGGCGATCAGGACGACCAGGGCTATTCGGTGGCCTTCGCCAGCGATGGCGGGGTGCTGCTTGCGGGCCTGACGAGCTCGGCCAACTTCCCGGCCCTGGGCCCGATCGACAACGGCCTGACGGGCACCGACGCCTTCGTGGCGCGCTTCCTGGCCGACGGCAGCGACCTGGGCTGGGCCGGCAGCTATGGGGCCCAGACGGTCGATGTGGGCCGCGCGGTGGCCGGAGCCGCCGACGGCGCGGCCTGGCTGGCGGGCGAGACCGAAGTCGACGGCGATACCCAGGCCTTCGTGGTGCGGATCGCGCCCAACGGGCAGCTGGGCGCGCCCTTGCTCTATGGCGGCTCGGGCGACGAAAGCGTGGCCGACCTGCTGCTCGACGGCGCCGGCGGCCATTGGCTGCTGGGCTCGACGGCCTCGACCGATCTGCAGCTGGCCCAGGCCTTTTCGATCGGCCTCGAGGGCAGCCGCGACGCCTTCTTGATGCACCGCAGCGCCGGCGGCGCGCTGGATTTCAGCTCGTACCTGGGCGGACCCGGCGCGGAGGATGGCATCGCCTTGGCGCCTGGCATCAGCGCCATCGGCGGAGCCGTGGTGCACGCCCTGCTGGCCACCGGCTCCAGCGATCTGCCGCTGGCCAGCGCCATGAGCACCCTGTCGAAACCCAGCGACTTCTCCCCGCAGGACGCCTACGTCTGCGGAATCGGTCCCGGACCGGCCTACGACCTGATCTACGGCAGCTACCTGCCCTGCCTCGATCGCGAATTCCCGCGCGCCCTCCAAGGCGGCAGCGACGACCGGCTGCTGATCGCCGGCGGGGTGATCGCCGCCGGCCGCCCGGCGGATCTGCCCGCGGCGGAGCCGATGCTGCCCACGACCTCGAACGGCGCCAGCGCGGCCTTCCTGTGCTGGATCGACCTGGAGGCGACCCAAACGCCGGGCACCGTGCGCTTCGGCGCCCTGGAAGACAGCGTGGTGCTCGGCGAAAGCCTGCGCTTCCACGCCTACCGCGTGGGCGGCGACGCGGGCGCGGACAGCGCGGCTTGGCAGCTCTATGACCCCAGCGCCAAGTCCTTCGTGGCCGGCTATGGCGGCGTGCTGTCGTTCGCCGCCGGGCAGCAGATCGCCGAGGGCACGCTGCTGCTGCCAGCGGGCAGTTTTCCCGCGGGAGCCGAGCTGTTCTTGGTCCTGGAAGAGCCGCCCGGGCCGGTCGATCTCGACAGCAACTTCAACATCAAGGACCTGACGGTGCTGGCCGGGGAACCGGGCGGCGGCGGGGGCGGGGGAGGAACCGGCGGGGACAGCGGGGGCTCGGACTGCCTGCTGCTCGGTCTGCTGGGTCCCGGGCACAGCGAGCGCGGGCTCGAGCGCCTGCGCTGGCTCCGGGACCGAGTCCTGATGCCGCTGCCGGGAGGCGCGAGCCTGTGCGCGGCCTATTACTCGGAGGGCGGGCGCCTGCTGCGCTGGCTGGAGGCGCGGCCGGCGCTGCGCGGGGCCGGGGCAGCGGCGGCCTTTGGTTTCCTGTGGGTCGTCGCTCACCTCGAGTGGCTGCTGCTTGGCCTGCTGCTGCTGCGCGTGGTTCGGCGAGCGCCGTTCGGCTTCCGAAGCAAGCAGAGACCGGACCTTCTCAGGGCTCATCCCGCGCCGCTGGCCCTGCGCCGCGCTTTGGCCTGAGCGCCTCGCGCGGCAGCGTCCCCACACGCCGGGGGTCCGCGGCGGACCCGCGGGCTTCAGCGCTCCCCAGCCCGCCCTGGGCTGGCCAGCGCCGCCGAACAGGCCTCGAGCTTCGCCCGATAGCGCTGGCCATCGGGGGTTGACGCTTGTCCCAGGGCCGCGCTCTGGGCCACGGCGGCTTCCAGGTCGGGCAGCGCGGCCGCCGGATCGCCGAGCGCCAAGCGCGCGCTGCCGCGATTGAAGCAGGCTGCGGCCCAATAGGGATCGGGCCCGGGCAGGCGCGCGGCGAAGGTCTGGATCGCCGGCTCGAGCAGCAGCAGCCCGCGCGCGGGCTCGCCCTGGTCGAGCCACACGCTGGCGAGCACGTTCCGGGCGCGGGCCAGCACCAGCGGCTCCGCGCCCGCGGCGCGCTCGAGTTCCCCCTCGGCCTCCGCCAGCGCCGCGGGGATACGCTCGAGCGCCCCGGCGCGCCGCAGGGCGTAGGCCAGGTTGGCGCGCGCGATCGCGCTGTAGAGCGCCTCCGCGGGCTCGAGCCCGGCGTAACAGCGCGCCGCGGCCTCGAAGTGCTCGATGGCCCCCTCCAAACGCCCGCCGGCCAGCTCCGCGCCGGCCAGGTTGTTGAGCGCGGCCGCGGTGGCCAGGTGGCGCTCCCCGCGCAGGGCGCGCTGCCCCGCGAGGGCCTCCTCGAACAGCGGCAAAGCCTCGTCGCTGCGGCCCTGCCGCTGCAAAGCCGTGGCCAAGGAATTCAGCGTGCGCAGGCCCCAGGCGCTGGCGCCGCCGCTGACCCGCCGCTCGATCGCCAGAGCCTGACGCAGGGCCACTTCCGCGGGCTCCAGGTCCGACAGGCTGACGAATACGTCGCCCAGACACAGCAGGAAACGCGCCTGCACGCCCGGCCGCTCGGCCAGCTGGTGGGCCCCCTCCAGGGCCGTGTGCAGCAGCCGGTCCAGATCGAAGGGCTGTCCGCCGAGCCGCTCGGGCGCCGCCTCGAGCACCAGATTGCACAGGAATCCGAGCGCCATCTCCGCATCGGAGAGGGCCGCCTGGGCCTCCGCGCGCGCGCTGCGCTCGCTGATCAGGCTCGCGGCCAGCTCGCTGGCGTGCTCGCGGCTCTGCCAATACAGGCCCGTCGGCAGCCCGCCCACCAGCAGCAGCAGCGAGCCCGCGGCCGCGGCCAGCGCCGGATGGCGACGTCCATAGGACCAAGCCCGGCCAAGGGGCCCCGGCGGGCGCGCCAGCAGCGGGCGGCCCTCCAAGGCGCGGGTCAGATCTTCGACCAGGGCCTCGGCGCTCTGATAGCGCCGCTCGCGGCGCGGCTCCATGGCCACAGCGACCAGGTCGGAAACCGCGCGCGGCAGGTGCGGGCAGCGCTTGTGCAGCGGCGGCGCCGCGCCGGCCTCGATCTGGGCCACCAGCCCCAGGCCGGTGGGCGCTTCGAAGGCCCGCCGCAGGCCGAGCAGCTCGTACAGCGTGGCCCCCAGGGAATACAGGTCGCTGCGCGCGTCCAGCGGCTCGCCGCGCAGCTGCTCCGGCGACATGTAGGGCAGCGTGCCGGGCTGCGATCCGCTGTGCGTGATCGGCTCGGCGCCGGCCGTGCTGGTCAAGCCGAAATCGAACAGCCGCGCCCGCCCGCCGCGGGTCACCAGGATGTTGGAGGGCTTGATGTCGCGATGGATCGCGCCGCTGGCGTGGGCGTGGGCCAGGCCCTGCGCCACTTCGCGCGCGAGTTCGAGGGCCAAACGCCACCAGGGCTTGGCCAGCTGGGCCCCGTGAAGCCCCGGCGCAGCGCCGGTCCCGGCCGTTTCGCGGGCCAGGTCGGCGCCGCTCAAGCGCCCCGGCTCGCGCCCCTGCCAAGCCCCGAGGATCTGGGCCAGCGAGCGCCCCTCGACCAGCTCCATGGCGAAATAGGGCACCCCGCCGGCCTCCCCGCAGGCGTACACCGGCACGATGCTCGGGTGCTTGAGGCGCGCGATCACGTCGATCTCGCGCCGGAAACGCTCGCGGCTGCCCGGGAACAGCAGGTATTCCGGGCGCACGACCTTGACCGCCACCTCGCGCTCGAGCGAGCGCTGGCGCGCGCGATAGACGATGCCCATGCCGCCGCTGCCGAGCACCTCGATCAGCTCGAAATCGCCCAGGATCCGCACGCTGCCCGAGGCCTGGCCCCCTGCGCCATCCGCCGGCCAGAGCCCCAGCGCCCGCAAGCGCTCCGCGCGCCGGCGCAGCGCCGAACTCCACTCCGGCCGGGCCCGGCAGAGCGCCTCCAACCCCCCCTCGAGTTCGCTGGCTTCCCCGGCCAGCAGCTCCGCCAGGGCCGCCTCGATCGGATCGCCATCCGCCGAGACCGAGTCCGTTCCCAGGCCAGCGCCCGGCTCCGGCCCCTCCGGAACCGCGCCGCCCGGTTGGCTCGGCCCCGCCGCGCCCCCCGCAGAACCCGGAATTGCGTCCACGGAGCGACCCTAGCCGGCCGCGCGCGCGGCCGCAAGCGAGCCACCCGATGCGGGCCTCCGCGGACCCGGCGCCGCCGACCGGTTCGCGCGCGCCGCAAGATTCGGGGCCCCGCGAGCGCGCGCTAGGATCGGCGCGTGCCGCCGGAATCCGAAGCCTGGATCGCCCGCGCCAGCCAGGGCGATGCGGGCGCAATCGAGCGCCTGCTGGTGCACTACTGGCCCGACATCGCGGCCTACTTCGGGCGCCACCTGCCCGTGGGCCTCGAAGCCGCGGATCTGGCCCAATCGGTGTGCCGCGAGGTGCTCGCGCATCTGCGCGACGGGCGGCTGTGTTTCGCCGGCGAGCCGCAATTCCGCCAATGGCTGTATCGGGCCGCGGCGCTCAAACTCTGGGAGCACCAGCGCCGCCGCGGGCGGGCCGCGGAGCGCGCGGCACCGCTCGCCAGCGACAGCCAAGCGCTCGGGGCGCCCCCGGCCGCCGGCGACAGCCCCAGCGAAGCCGCCCAGCTCCACGAACACCTGGAGGCCTTCGTGGCCGCCTTCGCCCGGCTCGAGGTGCGCCAAGCCCAGGTGTTCCTCTGGCACCACCTGCACGGGCTGCCCCACGCCGAGATCGCTCAACGCCTCGGCATCGAGCCGTCGCACTCGCGCACGCTGCTGGCGCGCGCCCTGGCGCGCCTGTCGGCCCTGGGCGGCGCGCCGAGCTGACACCTGAGGACCCATCGACCCGGGCTGCGCCCGAGCCGCCACACTCGGCTGTCCGCAGGCCTTCGGGTCGCCGACCGCGGCCACACAGGCCGGGATCCTGCCGGCGCGCCGAGCGCTGCCTCCACGCGCCCCGCGCGCGCCCGCGCTCCCCCGCCTGGGCCGGCCGCCCCAGCGCCCTGGCCCGGGCCGCCCGGCGCGCTAGGCTCGCGCCATGACCAACCAACTCGACGCGCTCAAGGCCCATTCGGTGGTCGTGGCGGACACCGGCGACTTCGCTGCGATCGAAAAGTACCGGCCGCGCGACGCCACCACCAACCCGAGCCTGCTGCTCAAGGCCGCGACCCTGCCGGAATACGCTGGGCTGGTCGAGCGCACGCTGCGCGAGGCCGCCCGCGGCAGCGGCGGCGCCACCGAGCGCCTCGAGCGCGCCATGGACCGCCTGGCGGTGGCCTTCGGCATGGAAATCTTGAAGGTCGTGCCGGGCCGCGTCTCCACCGAGGTCGACGCGCGGCTCAGCTTCGACACCGCCGGCTCGATCGCCAAAGCGCGCCAGCTGATCGCGCTCTACGCCGAGCAGGGCATCGCCCGGGAGCGCATCCTGATCAAGCTGGCCTCCACCTGGGAGGGCATCCAAGCCGCGCGCCACCTGCAGGCCGAGGGCATCCGCTGCAACCTGACCCTGCTGTTCAGCTTCGCCCAGGCCGTGGCCTGCGCCGAAGCCGGCGTGCAATTGATCTCGCCCTTCGTGGGTCGCATCCTCGATTGGCACAAAAAGGCCAGCGGCGTGGCCGGCTATGCGCCCCACGAGGACCCCGGCGTGCGCTCGGTGACGCGCATCTACGCCTATTACAAGAAATTCGGCTACGCCACCGAGGTCATGGGCGCCTCCTTCCGCAACACCGACGAGATCACCGAGCTGGCCGGCTGCGACCTCCTGACGATCAGTCCGGCCCTGCTGGACGAGCTGCAAAAGAAGCCCGGCCCCGTGCCGCGCAAACTCTCGCCCGATTCCGCCCAGCAGCAGCCCCTCGAGCGCCTGACCCTCGACGAAAAACGCTTCCGCTGGCAGCACAACGAAGACCAGATGGCCACCGAGAAGCTCTCCGAAGGCATCCGCCTGTTCACCCAGGACGCCCTCAAACTCGAGCAATTCCTGGCCCCCAAACTGGCCTGACGTCCCGCCAGCGCCACGCTCGGCCACTGCCCGCCTCCGCACCCGCCGCAGGGGGGGCCGCAAGCCCGCACAGGGCCCGCCCCTGCGGCTCGGGCCCGACGACAGCGGGAGCTCCTCAGAGCGCCGGAGGACCTGCAGCGGAACCGCACAGCGAGCGCGCCCGGCCCCGGCGCTCGCCGGAGATCGACTCGAACACCTTCACGCCGGGCTGGTTTCGTGGCTCGGCCTGGGTCCGAGCCGATTCTGCCGCACCGTCAGCTGGCCTCGGGGGCGCCGGAATCCACGTTGGAGCCGCCCAGGAGCGCGTCGGCCAGGGCCTCGGCGCGGGCTTGGGTTTCGGCGTCGGGCTCGTCGATCTGGGCGTTCTTGAGCAGGTCGTCGAGGTTGTCGGGCAGGTCGTCGCGCAGCGTGAACTCGAGCGGTCTTTCGGGCGTCTCCTGGGTCAAGGCGACCAGGCCCAGCTTGGCCAGCTCGAGCACGGCGCAGAACGAGCCGATCAGCACGTCGCGCTCGGGGCCTTCGATGTGCTTATCGTCCACCAGACGGCGCAGGTCAAGGCGCTGGTGGCTGCGCAGGCGCTCGACCAGGCGGTCCAGGTAGAAGCGGATCGGGCGCGGATCGCCCATGACCTTGTGGGGCCGGTTGGCCAGCACCTCGCGCTGCAGGCGCGACCATTTGGCCAAGAGATCGAAGGCGGTCAGGTCGGAGAAGTCGAGGGTCGGCTCCTCGCGATTCTGCTCGACCTCGCGGCGCCAGCCGCGCTCGTAGAACAGCTCGCGATCGGCGAAGCGCCGCTCGAGATCCTCGGCCGCGGCGCGGAAGCGGCGGTACTCCACCAGGCGCTGGATCAGCTCGTCCTTGGGGTCGAGCTCCTCCTCGAGGTCCAGCTCCTCCTTGGGCAGGAGCGAGCGCGCCTTGATCGCCATCAAGGTCGCCGCCATCACCACGAAATCCGCGGCGGCCTCGATGTCGACCGCTGCCAGGGCCTTCAGGTAGCCCAGGTAGTCGCGCACGACGCGGTGGATCTCGACCTCGTGGATCTCGACCTCCTGCTCGCGCACCAGGTGCAGCAGCAGATCCATCGGGCCCGAGAAGATGCGCTCCAGCTCGACGGTGTAGCTGGACGGGGCGAAATCCTCGGTTTCGGGGGCGTTGTCCTTGACCATCGCGCTCACCACAGGCCGCCCAAGGTGGCGATCCGGTTGAGGAACAGGGCCAATTCGGCCATCGACTTCTGCAGGTAATGGCCGAAGGCCGGCACCTGGTAGAAGAGCAGCAGCAGGATGATCAGGCCGAAGGGCTCGAGGAAGTTGTAGGGGCCGCGCAGATTGCTGGGCAGGAGCCAGGTGACCACGCGGCTGCCGTCGAGGGGCGGGATCGGCACCAGGTTGAAGGCCGCCAGGATCACGTTGGCCAGGGCCGCCGAGTAGAGCACGTTGGGCAGCACCTGGCTCATGTCGTAGAGCTGCAGGCGCTCGACCAGCAGGTGGAACAGGGCGAAAAAGAAGATCGCCAGCAGCATGTTCGAGACCGGCCCCGCCAGCGCCACCAGGGCGTTGTCGAAGTGCGGCCGGCGGAAACGGCGCGGATTGACCGGCACCGGCTTGGCGCCCCCGAACAGGAAGCCCATGGTCAGGATCGAGATCGCCGGCAGCAGGATCGTCATCACCGGATCGATGTGGGCGATCGGGTTGAGCGTCATGCGCCCCAGGTCCTTGGCGGTCGAATCGCCGCGCTTCCAAGCCATCCAGGCGTGGGCCGCCTCGTGGATGCCCAGGGAGGCGACCACGATCGCCACCACCACCCCGGCGCCGGCCAGCCCCAGGCGCTCGGTGTTGAACAGAAAGGCCAGCGGGGCCGGTCCGGGCAGACAGAACGCAGGAGTCATCGTCCCCAGCAGTCTGCGCCAGACCCCCCGCCCCCGCGCCCAATTTCTGCCCCAGCTCCAGCTTTCGGCCGCGGGTTCGGCCCGCGGCGAGCCGCCCGAAATCTCGCGGCTGGCTTGCCCTTCCGCCGCCGTTGGAAGCAGCGCTGGAGGCTCGGACCCCGGGAGCCACGGCCCGATGGAAAGCCCGCGCAGCCCCGGCGGGCCAGGGCCTTGGATGACACCTGGGTGGAGCGCGTCTGCGCGCAGATCGGCCACCGACCGGCGTCGGGCCCCTGCCCGGGGAAACCCGGCGATCGGCCGGGCCGGGCTTTGGCGGCGGGCGGGTGGCCCCGATCGGCCCGGGGGAGCCGCGCCGCGGCCCGCTAGGATGGGCGCGGAGCCTGCCCCTCGCGCTCGCAGGTGCCGCCTGCTCGTTGGCGGATGGCCCGACCCCAGTCCGGCGGCCGATGCCCTCGATCGCCCCGGCAGGGCGGCGTGTCGCCGGGGGAAGCCGACCCGAGCTCGTCCGCGCCATGCCCGACCCGCAGCAACCCGAGCCCTCTCCCTGGCCCGTCCAACCGCCCCAGCCGCCTGAAGCTCCGGCGGATGCCGCTGCCCCACAGCCTGCGGGCCGCACGCTGGGAAGCGCGGCCGGCTGGCCCTCGCCGGGAGCCCCGCTCGGGGCGGAGGCGGGAGGGCGTTCGCCGGCCGAGAGCCATGCGCGGGGCGCGGGGCCCCACCCGGACGGGCCCGGGCCTGGCGATCCGATGGCTCCCGCAGCCTCGGCTCCAGGGCCGACCGGGGCTGGGGAAGCCGGCATCCCCCCAGCGCCCGGACCGGTCGGGCCAGAGACCGACGGCGCGGCCCAGGGGCCGGGCGCTGGGGCCGAGGCCGAACCGCCCGCAGCGCCGACGCCGCCGGCGGAGCTCGAGATCCTGGCCGCGGACACCACCGCCGCTTCCCTCGAGCTGAACGGCATCCCCTGCGTGTACGCCGCCCAGGTGCGGGCCCACACGCGTCTGACCGGCGCGGTTCTGCGCATCGACCTGTCGCCGGACGCGAGCGGGCGCGGCGCGCTCTTCGCTCGCGGAATCGAGCCGCTCGAACCGGGCGCCTCCCTCTCGGTCTCGACCCCGGATCTGCAGCTCCCGCTCGAGCTGCTCGAGCGCTCCAGCGAGCGCGCGCCCATCGAGCTGCTGGCCAGCCTGGTCGATCCCGACGGCCGCACCCTGGCCAGCGCTCGCCATCGGCTGATGATCGTGCCCGCCTCCCACTGGTGCGGCACCGGATCCCATCCCGAATCCCTGGCCGCCTTCGTGACCCCCAACTCCCCGGCGATCGCCGAGCTGCTGCGGGATGTTTCGGCGCGCCTGCAGAAAACGACCGGCAACGGCGCCCTGGACGGCTACCTCTCGGGCAGCGCCGAACGCGCCCAGCGCCTGGCCGAAGCCTGCTACGACGCGCTCGCCGCCCGCGCCCCGGTGTATGTGCTCGTGCAACCGAGCTTCGAAACCGCCGGCCAGAAGGTGCGCACGATCGGCGAGGTGCTGACGGACGGCCTCGGCAATTGCCTCGATCTGACCCTGGCCCTGGCGGCCCTGCTGGAGGCCTGCGGCCTGTGGCCCATGGTGGCTTTGGGCGACGGGCACGCCACCGTGGCCTTCGCCACGCTCGACTCCCATTTCCCGGATGCCGTGCAGCTCGGGGCCTCGCGGCTGATCAACCGCCTCGACCTGGGCGAAGCCCGCATCGTGGAGAGCACCCTGGCCTGCGGCGCCGCAGGCGGTTTCGGCGCCGCGCTGGCTGCGGGCGAGCGCTGGCTGCGCAGCGCCGCAGGCGAGCTCCTGGTGATCGATCTGCGCGCGGCGCGCCGGGCCGGATTCCACCCCATCGCCGAACGGCGCCAGCGCGGCCCGCGCCGCGCGCAGGGCTCGGCCACGGTGCTCGAGGACGAATGGAAGGTCGTGCAGCCGGCCGGCCTGCCGCCGCTCCCCAAGCAGACGCTCTCGCCGCGGCAGCGCCGGCTGGCGGACTGGCGCTCCAAGCTCCTGGACCTGACCCTCAGGAACCGCTTGCTGAACGACCGCGATGGGGCCGGCGTGCCGCTGATCGCGTCGGGAGACGAGGCCCTGGCGCTGCTCGAGGACACGCTCTGGAAGGAAACGCCCCTGGTCCTCAAGGCGCGCGGAGCCATGCGCGAAATGCAGGAGCAGGACGTCGCCGACGAAATCCGCGCGAAAATCCTGCGCTCGACCCTGGAGGATTCCGAGCTTTTCAAGCGCGCCACGAAGGCCTATCGCGACGGGCGCTCCTCGCTCGAAGAAACCGGCGCCCGGGCCCTGTTCGTGGCGATCGGATTCCTCGAATACCAGGCCGAACAGCGTTCGCGTCCGCTGCGGGCGCCCCTGATCCTGGTGCCCGTCGAGATGGAGCGCATTTCGCGGTCCGAAGGCTTTCGGGTGCGAGCGGTAGCCGACGACACCGTGCCCAACGTGGCCCTGGTCGAGTTCCTGCGCGCCGCCCACGGGCTGGACCTGGGCCTGGGCGGAGCGCTGGTCGAGGACGCGCACGGCCTGGACATCCGGGCCATCCACGCCCGCGTGCGCCAAGCGATCAAGGACGTGCCGGGCGCCCGCGTGCTGCCGATCGCCAAACTCGGCATCTATTCGTTCAAGAAGCTGCCGCTGGTCGAGGAGCTGAGGGCGCGCGGCCCGGCCTTGTCGGATCATCCGCTGGTGGCCACCCTGCTGGACCGCAGCCCGGCCGCGGGCTTGCGCGCTGCAGCGCTCGTGCAGGCCTCGGCCGTCGACGATGTGGCGCCGTTCGCGGCGCTGCGCCTGCCGCTGCCTGCGGACAGCTCGCAGATCGCCGCCATCGCCTCGGCCACCGGGGGCGCCAGCTTCGTGCTCCAGGGTCCCCCGGGCACGGGCAAGAGCCAGACGATCACCAACCTGCTCTCGGAATGCCTGGCGCGCGGCAAGCGCGTGCTGTTCATCGCCGAAAAGAGCGCCGCGCTGAGCGTCGTCAGCGACCGCCTGCGCAAAGCCGGCTTGGGCGCCTTCGCGCTCGATCTGCACGCCGATCACGCCACCAAGACCCACTTCGTCGGCCAGATCAAGGCGTCCCTGGACGAGCTCGAAGCCCGCGCGGCCCCCCACTCGCGCCGCTTCGACGGCGTGGCCGCGGCCGTCGACGGACCGCGCCTGCGCTTGCGGGCCGCCTCCCAGGCCCTGCATGCTGCGGCCGAGCAGGAGCTGTCCGTCTACAGCGCGATCGCCCGCGCCTTTCAGCTCGGGCTCGAGCCGCCCGCGGGCCCCCTGCCGACGGCACAGCTCGACGGAGCCGTCGGCGCGCGGCTGACGGAAGCGGCCCTCGAAGAGCGCTTGGAAGCCGCGCGGCGCCTGGCGGATGCGGCGCGCGCCCTGCCCGCGGGCGCCGCCGAGGCGCACTCCGGGCTGGCGCCCGAGCGCCCGCTCTCGGCCGAAGACGCCGATCGCGCGGCCGCGGCCGCCCGCAGCGCTCGCACCGCGCTCCAGACGGTCGAAACCGCGGCGGCGGAGCTGGTCGGAGCGCTCGGCATGGCCCCGCGCGCCACCCTGGGGGAGCAGCGCGCGCTGGCCCGATTCGCCGCGGCTCTCGATTCCGGCGGACCCCGGGCCACGCTGCTCGCGGAGGCGACGCTGGGCGCTGACCCGGAAAGGCGCCTGGACGGCCTGGCGCAGGCCCTCGAGCTCGCCGAGCGGGGCCAGCGCGCCGGCGAAGAGCTCGCCGCGGCCTACGACCGCGGCGTCGAGAGCCTGCCCCTCGAGACCCTGGCGGGCGACCTGCGCGCCGCCCGCGCCGGATTCTTCCTGTCCCGCTGGCTCACGGTGCGGCGCGTGCGCGCGGCCCTGGCCCGGGTCTCCAAGCACACGCCGCCCAAGGATCTGCCCGGGCTGCTCGCGCGCCTCGAAGCGCTCTCCGCCCTCGGCGCGGCGCGCGACGCGGGTCTCGGGGCCGTTCGCGAGCTCGCAGCCTTCGCCCAGGGCGGCCCGTCGATCGACTTCGCGGCCGCCCGGGCCGCCGTGGAGGCAGCGCGCGCCAGCGCCAAAGCCGCCCGGGAAGGATTCGCCGCCGAGCTGCCGATGCTGGCCGCCAAGCTTCCCCTGGCGGCGGGCGCGGGCCAGATCCTGCCGCGCGCCGGAGCTCTGACGCGGGCCTTGGCCGAGCTCGACGGGGCCCTGCAAACCCTCGCGCAGGCGCTGCTCTCGCCCCTGCCGGTGGGTGGCGAGCGTGCGACCGCCACGGAATTGGCCGCTTGGCTCGCGCGCCTCGCAACCGAGTCCCACAGCCTGCCGGCCTGGAGCGCCTTCGCGGTCGCGCGGCGCTCCGCCGCGCCCCTGGGCCTCGACCCCGTCGCTGCGGCGCTGCTCTCCGGCGCCCTGGGACCCGGCCAGGCCGAAACCGCGTTGGAGGCCGCCCTGCTGTGCGCCTTCGCCCAGCGCCGGCTGCGCGAGGACCGGGCCCTGGCCGATTGCCCCAACGAGCGCGCCGAAGGCCTGCGCCGCGACTTCCTGGCCGCGGTCGAGGACTATCGCCGGGGCGCGGCGAACGCGGTCGCCAACGCCGTGCGCGACCGCGCCCGCGCAGCCCTCGAAGCGCCCGAACCGGCGATGCGCCAGGCGGTCAAGCAGATCAACGAGCTGCGGGCCTTGACCACCATCCGGCGTCCGATCCGCCGCGTCATGGCCGAAGCGGCCCCAGCCCTGGCCGTGCTCAAGCCGATCGTGCTGGCCAGCCCCCTCTCGGCGGCGACGCTGCTGCCGCCGGACTTTCCGCCCTTCGACCTGGTCGTCTTCGACGAAGCCTCGCAGGTCCCGGTCTGGGACGCCGCCTGCGCCCTGTCGCGCGCGGGTGCCGCCGTGATCGTCGGCGACTCGCGCCAGCTGCCGCCCACGAACTTCTTCGATCGCAAGGACTCGGAGGAATCGGCGGATCCGGAGGCCGCCCTGGCCGACGCGCTCGAGCCCCTGCAGAGCGTCCTCGAGGAGGCCATCGCCGCGGGCATCCCCCAGCAGAGCCTGCTCTGGCACTATCGCTCGCGGGACGAGCGCCTGATCGAATTCTCGAACCGCCGCAGCTACGGCGGCCGCCTGCAGACCTTCCCCGCCGCCGAACACCAGCATCGCAATCTGGGTGTCGAGTTCCGCTTCGTGCGCGGCGTGTACGACCGCGCCCGGACCTCCACCAACCGGGCCGAAGCCGAGGCGATCGTGGCCGAGATCGCCCAGCGCCTGCTCGACCGCGACGCCGGCCCCGCCAACCGCTCGATCGGCGTGGTGACCTTCAGCGTGGCCCAGCAGACCCTGGTGCAGGACCTGCTGGACGAAGCCCTCGACAAGGATCCGGCGCTGCGCGCGGCCCTCGAGGCGGCCGCCGAGCGCGGCGAGCCCGTGTTCATCAAGAACCTCGAAAACGTGCAGGGCGACGAGCGCGCCACGATGCTGTTCTCGATCTGCTACGGCCGCGATGCCAACGGCGTGCTGCACCACAGCTTCGGTCCGCTCAACCTGGCCGGCGGCGAGCGCCGCCTCAACGTCGCCGTGACCCGCGCCCGCGAGAAGGTGGTCGTGTTCTCGTCGATCCGCGCCGCGGACCTCGATCCCCGCAAGTGCCATGCCAAGGGCGTCCAGGACCTGCGCGACTACCTGGCGTTCGCCGAATTGGGCACCGTGCCGAGCACCCGCGACGAAGGCGGCCCCCCGCCCGCGCTCGACATCGATGCGCTCGAATCGGCCCTGGCGCGCGAGCTTCGATCCCGCGGCTGGAAGGTCGACCTGCACGTGGGTCGCTCCCGCGACTATCGCATCAGCCTGGCCGTGGCCGACCCCGCAGCGCCCGAGCGCTACCTGCTCGGCATCGAGCTCGACGGCGCCTTCCACCGCGCCGCCCCCGCGGTCGTCGACCGCGAAGCCGTCCGCGCCGGCGTCCTCCACAGCCTCGGCTGGCGCACCCTGCGGATCAGCGCCATCGACCTGCTGCGCGACCTGCCCCAAACTGCCAACCGCATCGACTCCACCCTGCGCGCCCCGCGCTGAAACCCGCCGGCCGATTCCAACTGCCCGCCGCGCCGTTCGCTGCCGAGCGCACCCCCGCGGGCCTCCGCGCTCCTCGCTCCCGAAGCCATCCGCGCCAGCCGGCCCCCCAGCCCGCTCCACAGCCTCCGCGGGCGCACCCAGCGGATCCGCTTCATCGACCTGCATCGCGACCTGCCCCAAACCGCCAACCGCATCGCTTCCACCCCGCGCGCCCCGCGCCGAAACCCGCCGGCCGATTCCGGCTGGACGCCGCGCCGTTCGCTGCCGAGCACACCCCCGCGGGCCTCCGCGCTCCTCGCTCCCGAAGCCATCCGCGCCAGCCGGCCCCGCAGCCCGCTCCACAGCCTCCGCGGGCGCACCCAGCGGATCC
>JBIKLM010000175.1:0-8360 GCA_044359835.1 Planctomycetota bacterium | reverse complement strand
GGTGCGCACCAGCCCGGAATTCGCCCCCGGGGCTCGCGGAGCGCGCC
Organism: Planctomycetota bacterium; assembly: GCA_044359835.1. Lineage (GTDB taxonomy): Bacteria > Planctomycetota > UBA1135 > UBA1135 > JBIKLM01. The sequence continues at coordinate 8,313 of JBIKLM010000175.1, read as the reverse complement.
CGGGCAGCACCCCCTGGCCTGCGCTGGGGCTAGGCCCGCCGCCCCGGTCGGAGCCGCGGAGCCTGCCCGCGTTTCGGAACGCGCGCCAGGCGGCCGCGGGATGGCGGCGCTGGGACCGCTGGAGGGTCCGGCTTGGCTGCACGGGCCGGCCCGAGCCGAGAGGACGTCGCCGGCTTCATGTCGCCAGCTTCGGATCGTCAGCTCCCCTTCACCGACCGGCGTCGAGAGGCATGGCGGGCCGACGGGCGGCCGCCCGTCGAGTCGCGCGTCTCGGGCGAGGCCCGCTCCGGCCGGTCGTCGTCGGTCAATGGCCCGTCGGCGCGCTGCGCTCGGCGCAGGCCTCGATTTCGACCCAGCGGCTCGGGCTCGGCAGATCGAAGGCCCCGCGCAGGAAGGCCTCCAGGTCGAAGCGTCGCCCAGGCTCGATCAGCACCTCGCTGAAGCCCTCCTGCAGGCGGCTTTCGAGGGCCTTCAAGACGTCGCGCTTTTTGGCCTTTTGGCTCCATTCGTAGCCATAGTGCCCGGGCCCCAGCCGGCGCAGGGTGTGCGGCAGGGCTTCGCGCTCGAGGAACGCCCCGGGCGCAAACGCATAGGGCGAGCGCAGGCGCCAGCGCAGGGTGGTCTGCGGGACCGTCGCCACGGCCGTGCCGCGGCCCGCCTGTGCGGCGAAAGCGGAGCTGAGCGGGGCTTGCGCCTCAGCCAGCCGGGCCCAGCCGCCGAGTTCCGCATCGACGCGGGCGCGGCGCGCAGGGTCGGCCAGCAGCCCGTCGAGCAGGTCGAGCCCCGGCGCCTGCAGGCGCAGCCTGAGGCGTTCGGCGCCATGGGACCAGCAGGGCCGCAGTCCATCGCCGCCTTGCTCGCTGGCTTCGAAACCCGCGTAGAAAGGCACCAAACCGGGCTCGGCCTGCATCAGCGCCCGCCCCAGGGCGACCCCCAGCAGGCGCCGCGGCAGCCCGCGGGCGGCGGCTTCGACCCACAGCTCGAGCTCGATCGAGCGCTCGCTGCGCCGCGCCGCCTGGATGCGGGCCACGAAGTCGGCCAGCTCGTAATTCCGCGGCTGTTTGGCGAGCACGATGTCGCGCACGTGCTCCTTGCTCGGGCAGCCGCCGCACTTGAAGCACTTGGCGCGCGTCCAGGCCCGGCCCAGGCAATAATCGATCTCTTTGTAGCTGCGCGCGCGCAGCAGCTCTTCCCACAGGAACGGACGCTTGACGCCGGTCTCGACCAGCGTCCAGGGCTTCTGCTCGCCCTGCTCGAAATCGTGGCCGCGGAGCAGGCCCGTCGGATCCAGGCCCTGGGCGCCGAGGCGCGCGGAGAAGACCTCCTGGAAGCGGCGCGTGACCTCCGAGAAATACACGAAACCGGTCTCTTCGATCGCTTCGACCAGCGCCCGCCAGATGCGCGGATCGTCGGCGCGCACGAGCACCTGCGAGACCCAATACTCTTCGAGATCCGCGGATTCGCGGAATTCGAAGCCGTGGTTGCGCACGCGGCGCGCTACGCGCTCGATGATGTCCGCATAGACCTCCGGCTGCGGGGCGTCCTCGTATTCGAGCGGCGTCCAGGGAAAGCGCACCAGCGGGGTCATCGAGAACAACACGCGCGTGCCGGCGCCCAGCTCGCGGCGGATCTCGGCCATGTGCCCGAGCAGGTCGCTGAGGGCTTCGAAATCCTGGGCCTCCTCGAGGCCCGTGGCGATCAGGAAGACCTTGAGGGCGCGCGCCTTGCTGGAGAAGATCGCGTGCAGGGAGCGGTGCAGATCGTCGGTCTCGAGGTTCTTGTGCAGATAGGCGCGCAGGCGCGGCGAGATGCCCTCCAGGCCGCAGGTCAGGCTCGATTTCTCGATCGCGTGCTGGAACTCGACCATCTGCGGGTCGTTGGCCAGGAGGTCGAAGCGCTGGCTCTTGAGGCCCACGCGGCGGAAGTGGGGCACCAGGTCCCAGAGCACCTGGTAGAAGCCCGAGTGCATGTTGAAATTGAACGAATAGAGCTCGATCTCCTCGAGCCCCATCTGGGCCTTGAGCGCCAGCGCGCGCTCCTTCAGCACCGAGGCCTGGCGCTCGCGATAGGGCTTGCGGTCCCAGCTCTCGGCGCAAAAGCTGCAGAAGCAGGGGCAGCCTTCGCTGATCTGCAGGTGCGCCGAGCCGGCCGCGTCCGGCAGGTGATAGACCGGCGCCTGCTCGAGGTGCGCGGCCTGGTTCAGGTTCCAGATGAAGGCTTTTTTGGTGCGCCGCGGGCGGTCCGGCTGGATCAGGCCGTCGATGCTCTCGAGCTCGGCCAGGATCTCCGCTTTGGAACGCCCCGCGGCCCGGCCATCGCGCACCAGGGTCAGGAGGCGCTGGATGGCGCCGTCGTCTTCGCCGACGAAGATCGCGTCGACCGGGGAATCCCCATGCCAGAGCAGCGTCGTGTAGAGCGCGTTGGCGCCGCCCAGCAGGATCAGCGGCACGTCCGGGCGCGCCAGGCGCTCCCGTTTGGAGAGCGGGATCCCCGAGCGCGCCAGGAAGCTCGGCAGGTTGATCAGCTCCTGTTGGATCGAGTTCGAGAAGGCGATCAGGTCGAAATCGAAGGGGCCGCGCTTGCTCTGGCTGCCGAGCAGCCAGGGCACGCCGTCCTGGCGGAAGCGCTCTAGATCCGCGCGGGGCGGCAGGGTGCAGAGGTCCGGATAGACCCCGGGCAGGGCCGCGGAGAGCTGGTAGAGCAGCTGGTGGGTGAACGAATAGCCGGTGTCGTAGTAGGTCGACAGGCGCGTCCAGAGCACCCGGAAGGGGCGCTGCTCCCAGGCCTGCTTGGGCAGGGTGTTGAGCTCCCCTCCCCGCAGCCAGGCCCCCTGGGCGGAGAGCTCGGGGTAGACCGAGTTGAACCAATCCGTGTAGTCCCGGGGCGGCATGGCGATCGAAGGCGTCCGGTTGCTCCGGAGCGCAGAAGATAGGACGCCCGCGGAGCCTCTGGGCAGCGGGGCGGACCGCCGGCGGCGGAATTCGCGCGGGGCCCCGCCGCAGCCCGGGAGGGCGGGCGCCGTCCGGGCCTCGCGGAGCTGCCCCGCGCCCGGAGGCAGCGGGAGCCCGCTCGGGCACGGCAGCCCCTGCGCCGCGCGAGGCGCCCCGAGGCCACGCAGCGCCCCCAGCGTCGATGCTCTGCGCCGGGCGCGGGGTGGGTTCGGCGCCTCGGGCGTCCGCGAGCCGCCGAGCGGGCTGGTCAGCCCCCGGCCAGGGCCAGGAAGGCCGCTTCGTCGAGCACCGGCACGCCCAGGCTCTGGGCCCGGGTCAGCTTCGAGCCGGGCGCCTCCCCGGCGACCAGGTAATCGGTCTTGGCGCTGACGTCCGAGGACACCTTGCCGCCCAGGCTCTCGATGCGCTGCTTGGCCTCGGCCCGCGAGAGCGTCGGCAAGGTGCCGGTCAGCACGAAGACCTTGCCGCTCAGGCTGCCGCCGGAGGGCGCGCTGGCCCGTTCGACCCGCACGCCGCCGGCAAACAGCCGCGCCAGGAACTCCTGGTTGCGGGGGTCCTCGAACCAGGCCACCAGCTTGCGGGCCACCTCCGGCCCGATGCCGTCGACGGTCAGCAGCGCCTCCTCGCCGGCGCGCTGCAGCGTGTCGAGGTCGTGGAAGTGGGCCGCCAGGAGGCGCGCCGTGGCCGGGCCCACGTCGTCGATGGCGAGTGCTACCAGGAACCTCTCGAGGGGCACGCGGCGGCGCTGCTCGATCTGCGCGAACAGGTTGTCGACCGACTTCTCGCCCCAGCGATCGAGGGCCAGCACCTCCTCGCGCCGCAGGTGGAACAAGTCCGCCGGCGAATGCAGCAAGCCCTGTTCCAGGAACTGGGCGATGCCCTTGGGTCCCAGGCTGTCGATCTCGAAGGCCGCGCGGGAGACCAGGGTCTCCAAACGGCCGACGAGCTGCGGCGGGCAGGCGAAGCGGTTCGGGCAGCGCCAATAGCGACCCTCCTGGACGGTGGCGGCGGCGCAGGCCGGGCAGCGCTCCGGCATGGCCAGCCGGGCGCCGAATTCCGCGGTCACGCCGGGGCGCAGGGCCGGCGCGCTGCCCGCTCTGCCCGGAGCCGTGGATCCATCGAAGACACCCGCGGGCAGCCGCTCGCGCCAATCCGGGGGCGCGGCTCCCTCGGCGGCCGCCGCGACCCCTAGGACCTGCGGGATCACGTCCCCGGCGCGGCGCACGAAGACGCGATCGCCGACTCTGAGTCCCAGGCTGGCCACGTGCTCGGCGTTGTGCAGCGTGGCATGCCGCACGGTGACCCCCAGGACCTCGACCGGATCGAGGTGCGCGCGCGGGGTCAGGCGGCCGTTGGCGCCCACCTGCACCTCGATCGCCCGCAGGGTGCTGACCGCCTCCACGGCGGCGAATTTGTGCGCGTACTGCCAGCGCGACGCCCGCGCTGTGCTGCCCAGGCGCTCGCGCAGGGCCAGATCGTCCAGCTTGGCCACGACCCCGTCCATGTCGAAGGGGATCTCGAAGCGGCGCGCCTCGAGCTGGCGATGGTACTTGAGGCAGGCCTCGATGCCCTCGACCGTGCGGCTGAGCCCCTCGCTGGCAAAGCCCCAATCGGTCAGGGCCTGCAGGCTCTCGCTGTGGCGCGCGAATCCGGAGCCGGCCGTCCCGACCAGCGCATAGGGCTGGAACTCGAGCGGATAACGGGCCACCTCCGCGGGATCGTTGCGCCGCAGGGCGCCGGAGGTGGCGTTGCGCGGATTGGCCAGCACCGGCTGGCCGCGCTGCTCGCGCTCGCGGTTGAAACGCTCGAAGCTATCGCGACGGATCAGCACCTCGCCGCGCACCTCGAGGTCGCCCGGCACCGGGCGGCGCTGCGCGGAAAGCCGCAAGGGCAGGTTGCGGACCGTGCGCAAGTTCTGGGTGATGTCCTCCCCCACCGCGCCGTCGCCGCGGGTCAAGCCGCGCACCAGCAACCCGTCGCGATAATGCAAGGCCGCGCTGACGCCGTCGAATTTGGGCTCGCAGCTCCAGGCCAGCGGCTGGCCCTCGCCCAGCTTGAGGAAGCGGCGGATCTTCTCATCGAATTCGCGCACCTCCTCGGCGCTGAACAGGCTGTCGATCGACAGCATCGGCTCGCTGTGGGCGACCTTGGCGAAACCGGCGCCTTCGGGCAGCGGCGCGCCAACGCGCTGGGTCGGGCTGTCGGGCCGACGCAGCTCGGGATGCTCGGCCTCCAGCCGCTCGAGCTCGCGGAACAGGGCGTCGTACTCCGCGTCGCTCCGTTCCGAACGGCCCCCCAGGTAGTAGGCCCGGGACAAGGCCTCGACCTCGGCGGCCAGGCGCCGCCAGCGCTGCTCGGGCAGGTCGCCCTCGAAGAGTTCGGACGGGGGGGGAGTGCGGCGCGGCGTCATCGCAGCGGTGGGTGGGCGAGCCGGTGGAGCCGGCTGGGCCGCGAGGCGGCTGTGGGGCCGCCCGGGCCGATGGGGGCTCCACCGACGGGGGCTGGGATCGGTCGGCTCGGAGCGGCGCTCCCGGGCGGGCTGCCCGCCGGGCGGCGGCTCGACGAGCGGCGGCTCAACGAGCGCCGGACCGGCTCTCGGTCCGGCTCGGGCGCAGCCCGAGCCGATATTCCTCAGGCTATTTCTTCAGCCTGTCAACGCGGGATCACCACGGTCAGGGTGCCCATGTCGACCGGACCGGCGCCGATCGGGCCGGGCGCCAGCAGGCGCAGGCCCTTGGCTTCGCGGAGGAAGTCCTCGCGCATGCGCACGCGGAAGTCGACCGCGCCGGCGACCTGCCCGAGGGACGCGGGCATGCGCACCTCGAAACGGCCCTCCGGATCGGTGCGCAGCTCGCGGCGCGGCGGGTTGTTGGCGTCGCCGCCCTCGGGGATGGCGAAGAGATCCGCGACCACGCCGCCGATGGCGCTGCCGTCGCTCTTCACGAGCCGGCCGCGCACGACCAGCGTGTCGGTCGGTTGGGGCGTCGCGGCAGGATCGGTCTGGGCCGCCGCTGGGGCCGCCGAGGCGCCGGGCGGGCGGGCGCCGCTGCCGGGCGTTTCGGGGGCGCAGGAGGCGAGCAGCGCGCCGGACCCGACACACAGGATCAGCGCAAGTACGCGGCGGGGGACAGGGGCGATCAGGGGGTGGGCAAGCATCACGAGCGTGGGAGGTGAGGCAGGAGTCGGGAGCAGATTAGCAGCTGCCCCACGGTCCCGAGGGGAGCCGTTACCCTCGGCGACCAAAGTTCTGCGCCCCGCCCCCGATGAAATCCCGCCCGATGCACGGCCCGCTGCCCGCCTGCCCGCTGACCGCGCTGTGGATCCTGGCGAGCAGCGGCCTGCTGCCGGGCCAGGCCCAGGAGGAACTGCCCCCCGGCTGGAGCAAGCAGCTCTGGGCGGCCCCGGGTCAGCTGCAAAACCCGGTGGCGATCGCCTTCGATCCCTGGCAGCGGCTCTACGTGGCGGAGTCGGATCGGGCTGGCAACGCGGTCCAGGACACGCGCCAGATCGAGCACCTGGATGCGGTGCTCGAGGACCTGCGGCTCGCCACGGTGCAGGATCGCGAGCGCCTGATCGAGCGCTGGGTCGCAGCCGGGGCCTTCGACGCGGACTATTTCACGCGCACCGAAGACCGCGTGCGGCAGCTGTCCGACGCGGACGGCGATGGCTCGGCGGAACGGTCCACGGTCTTCGCCGGCGGCTTCAACGCGCCCGCGGACGGCATCGCGTCCGGAGTGCTTTGGCACGAGGGCGATCTGTTCCTGACCAACATCCCGCACCTGTGGCGCCTGCGGGACGAAGACGGCGACGGCGCGGCCGAGCGGCGCGAGGCGGTCTCCTCGGGATACGGCGTGCGCTGGTGCTTCTTCGGGCACGATCTGCACGGCCTGTCCCTCGGGCCCGATGGCCGGCTGTACTTCACGATGGGCGACCGCGGACTGCATGTGGTCGACCGCGAGGGCCGGACCTGGCACCATCCGGACACGGGGGCCGTGCTGCGCTGCTGGCCGGACGGCAGCTCGCTCGAGGTCTACCACCTGGGGCTGCGCAACCCCCAGGAGCTGTGCTGGGACGACTTCGGCAACCTGTTCACCGGCGACAACAACTGCGACTCGGGCGATCAAGCGCGGCTCGTGCAGGTGTTCGACGGAGCCGATTCGGGCTGGTGCCAGGACGTGCAGTCCCTGCCTTCGCGGGGCCCCTGGAACCGGGAGCACCTGTGGCAGTTGCTGGGCGACTTCCCGGGCCTCGAGCGGCCCAGCTGGTGCCTGCCACCGATCGCCCACGTGGGCGCCGGGCCCTCGGGCTTCGAGGCCTATCCCGGGCTCGGCGGCGGCCCCGAGCTCGAAGGGCGCCTTCTTCTGGTGGACTTCCGCGGTTCGGAGTCCTTGGTACACGCGCTGCGCCTCGAGCCCAGGGGCGCGGGCTTCGCGCTCGCGGAAGACCGCACGTTCTTCCGCGGCGCGACGGTCACGGACTTGGCCTTCGGCTACGACGGCCGGCTGTTCCTTTCGGACTGGGGCGGCGGCTGGACGCCCAACCCGCGCGGTTCGGTCTTCGCGCTGGTGCCGCCCGAGGGCTCCCTGGGGGCCGCCGAGCGTGCGGCCCTCGCGGAGGTCCAGGCCCTGTGTCAGGGGCGCGTGCGCGAGCAGTCCGTCGAGCGCCTGCTGGAGCTGCTCGGCCATGCCGATCGGCGCGCCCGCTTCGCAGCCCAGCACGAGCTGGTGCGGCGCACCGGAGCGGAATTGGAAGCCTTGCCGGGGCTGATCGCCGACGGTCAGCGCCCGCTGCTGGCCCGCCTGCACGCCCTGTGGGCCGTCGGCAGCCTGGCGCGTCGCGACGGGACCTGGCTCGAGCCCCTGGTCCGCACGCTGACCGCCTCCGAACCGCTCCTGCAGGCGCGCGCCGCTCAAGCCCTGGCGAATCTGTTCGACGCCCCCACACGGGAGCAGGCCGCCCAGTCCGCTGCAGCGGCGCTGACCGCAGCCCTGGGCGATGGCGACGCCCGCGTCAACGCCGAGGCGGCCCTGGCGCTGGGTCGGCTCGGGGTCCAAGCAGCGCGGGGGGCCCTGCTCGACCTGGCCGCAGGCCTGGACAAGGTTTTCGAGCGGGATGCCGCCGCGCGGGGCGAGGCCCCCACGGCACCGCCGCGAAGCGGCCCGACGACAGGCTCGACCGCCGATGGGGCCGCCGGCGCCCCGGTGGCAGCGGGGCCTGGCCCGGCGGCGCGGGCTCTCGGCCTCGAGGGCCGCGACCTCGAGCTGTCCCAAGCCCTGGTGCGCCAGGCGCTGGCCGCGGCGCTCGAAGATCTGTCCCCTGAAGCCAGCGACCTGGAACGGGCCGCGACAAGTGGCCCGGGCGC
>JBIKLM010000007.1:0-26733 GCA_044359835.1 Planctomycetota bacterium | reverse complement strand
GCTGGCCGGGCCTGCGGGGAGTTGCTCGAGGGCCGCATCCAGGGCCGCGCGCACCGCGCCCCCGCCGAGCCCGAGGTGGAAGGCCTCCACCGCCAGGCGCTCCGCCAGGCGCGCCAGCTCGCGCCGACGGTGTTCCTCGCTGAGGCCGCTCTGGCCGCCGCGCACGAAGCAGCCCGCGCCCTGCCGCCGGACGATCACGCCCTCGTGCTCGAGCTCGGCGTAGGCCTTGGCCACCGTGTTCGGATTGATGGCGAGCTCCTGGGCCAGCTCGCGCACCGAGGGCAGCCGCTCGCCCGCCGCCAGCCGCCCGCGCGCCACGGCGCCCTTGACCCCCGAGCAGATCTGCCGGAAGAGCGGCTCGGCTCCCAGGGGATCGATTTGGATCCACATGGCGCTCCCGATCGGCTGTGTTAGCTGAGCTACTACAGCGAAAGCCCGTTTTCGATCGGCGACCGGCCATCCGTTCCGGGCCCGGCCGCGCTGCGGCGGCTCCGGGACCCTCCGGCGCCCGCTGCGGGGTCCACGGACCCCGGCGCCCCCGTGCCGCCCCGGAGAGGCGGCGCGCCGAACGCTCCCCGCTGCCCCGCCCAAGGCTCCCCGGCGCAACGGCCCTGCCTATGCTGTCCCCGTGCAGCCCGACCGCGACCTCGATCCGCGCCTCGATCCGGACGCCCGCGCCGCGGCCCTGGCGGCCCTCGAACGCGGCGAGCTGGTCGGCCTGCCCACGGAGACCGTCTACGGCCTGGCCGGCGACGCGGCTTCGGCGCGCGCCGTCGAGCGCATCTTCGCCCTCAAGGGCCGCCCCGCGGACCATCCGCTGATCGTGCACCTGGGCGCCGCCGCCTGGGTCGAAGCCTGGGCGCGCCGCGTGCCCGACGAGGCCTGGCGCCTGATCGATGCCTTCTGGCCGGGCCCGCTGACCCTGATCCTGCCGCGGCGCGCGGAGGTGCTGCCGCAGGTGACCGGCGGGCAGGACACGGTCGGCCTGCGCATGCCGGCCCATCCGGTCGCGCTCGAGCTGCTGCAGGCCTTCGGGCGCGCTCTGGCGGCGCCCTCCGCGAACCGCTTCGGCCAGGTCAGCCCCACGCGCGCCGAGCATGTGCGCGCCGAATTCGGCGCCGAGCTGCCCCTGGTGCTCGACGGCGGACCCTGCGACTTCGGCATCGAATCGACGATCGTGGACCTCTCGGGCGACCGGCCGCGCATCCTGCGCCCCGGCGCCCTCGGCGCGCCGGAGCTGGCTGCGGCCCTCGGTCGCTCCGTCGAGAGCGGCCCCGCCGCCGGCAGCCCGCGGGTCTCCGGTTCCCTGGCGAGCCACTACGCGCCGCGCGCCCCGGCCGAGCTGTGCCCGCGCGAGCGCCTCGCGCCGCGCGCCGCCGAGCTCGCCCGCGGCGGCCGGCCCGCCCTGGTGCTGGCGCTCGGCAGCCTGCCGGCGGGCCTCGAAGGCCTGGCCCTGCCCGCCGAAGCCCGCGGTTACGCCCGCGGTCTGTACGCGGGCCTGCGCTCCCTCGACCAGCGCCGCCCGGCCCGCATCCTGGTCGAAGCGCCGCCCCCGGGCGAGGATTGGCTGGCGATCCGGGACCGCCTGGCGCGCGCCACGCGCTGATCGCCGCGCTGCCCCGCGGCGCCCCTCAAACCTTCCTGACGGCCGAGCGACCCGGCACGGCGGCCAGCAGGGCGCAGGCGAGCCCCAGGGCCAGCACCGGTCCGAAGGCGCGCAGGCTGACCGGCTCGCTCTTCCACAGGCCCCCTTGATCGATGCCGCCGGGCAGGAAGAAGCCCGCGTCGAAGGGGTCGGCCGGCACGGAGCTCGACAGCACCAGCACCATCCACAGCACCCAGGGTCCGATCAGCCGCAGGCTGGCGCGCGGGCGCGCTTGTTCCAGGCGGCCCGCGAGCAGCCGCAGCAGCGCGAAGGCCACCGCCAGGAGCGCCGCGGAATAGAGCAGGCTGGCGGAGACCGACAGGGGCCGCGGCAGGGCGCCCAGACCGCGCGAGATCTGCTCGGCCGTCAGGGGCTCGAGGCTGGCCGGGCGCTCGCCGCCGAAGCCGAAGCGGGCCAGTTCGACCAGCGCGGGCCAGTGGGGCTCCGCGGCGCGCGCCGCCTGGGCCGGGCTCGGCGAGGCCGTCATCAGGGTCGGCACCAGGGCCGCGATCAGCGCCAGCAGCAGCGGGAACACCCAGGGCCGGGCCGCCAGGCGCAGCGGCCGCTCGTCCGCCGGCGAATCCAGCTCGATCGCCGCCGCCTCGGCCAGCCAGCAGCCCGAGCCCAGGAAGCCCACGATCAGGCAGCCCTGCACGATCCAGGCGAAGTGCGTCCAATCGTGGGCCGCGCTCCACTCCCAGACCGCCAGCCCCAGGGCCAGCCCGAGCAGCAGCACGAAGCTGCGCCGCACGCCCAGCACCGCGGCCACCGAGCGCGGCTCCTCCGGGCGCGGGGTCAAGCCCACCGACCCGGCCCGCATGGCGACGGCGACCAGGGCCAAGAGCAGGGTCAGGAGGGCCAGTTGGAAGGGCATCGTCGGGGGGCTCCGGGGGGGCGAGCGGATTCTACGCCCCGGACCCTGGGAACTCCGGCGCGCCGGCGCCGGGTTGCCCGGGGACCCCGCTGGGGGCCTATCCGGGGAGCCCTGCCGCGGGCCGCCGCTCTGCGCCGCCCGTGCGATTCGCAGCGCCTTCGAACGCCTGCGAGCGGCTCGATCCGCCGCGCTCCGCGGGCGGTTCATCCGCGGACGAACGCTCGTCCGACGAGCCGTCTCCCGGTGCCGTTTCTCCCGGCGCGGCGGCGCCGTCCAGGACCGCCGGCAGGGCCCGGCCGGTGATCGCCAGGCTGCGCCGCGGCAGCGAGAACAGGAACGCGGTCACCGCGCTGGCGCACAGGCGCGAATCGGAGCCGTAGCCGGCGTTGTCGCGGTTGGGCTGGTAACAAAAGGAGCCGTCCGGGCACTGGGCCAGGCTGAACCACCAGCGGTTCGCGTCCATCAGGCTGCGGAAACTGCTTTCGCTGAGGTGCGCCGCGACACCCCCGTAGCCCATGCCCATCAGCGGCGATCCGTGGGTGTCGGGGAAGCTCTGCGGGTGCTCGCCGATCAGCAGCACATGCTGCCGCAGGCGCGTGCGCACCCGCTCGCGGATCGCGGCGTCCGGCGCCCGATAGAGCTGCAGCGCGATGGCGGTCGCCCCCGTGCGGCCCATATCGGCCCAATCCGCCTCCGCCGCCACCTGGTCCGCATACCAGACGTAGCCGTTGGGGCCGGCGCCGCGCTCCAGGAAGTCCCGGGCCGCCTCCAGCCGGGCGCGCTCCACCGGCACGCCGCAGCGCTCGATCAGCGAGAGCGCCAAGAGGCCCTGGGCGGTCAGCATGGCGATCGGGCCATAGCCCTCGAAACCCGGGTTGTGGCCCCAGCCGCCGTGTTGTTGCCGCGCATCGCGCGGATAGCTGTCCGGGTGGCTGTTCTTGACCTCCGGATTGACCTGCTCGAGCCGCAGGTACTGGGACGACAGCAGGAAATCGCGGATTTGCTCGAGCTCGGGCGGGACCCAGTCCGCTCCGCTGGCGAGGAAATACTCGCCGAGCACGATCGCCGCCGCCATGTAGCGCCAATGGATCAGATCGTCCTCGTCGCGGGCCGAGGTGCTGGCCGCATGGAAGCGCGCGTTGCGCTCCACCGCGGCCAGGTGCCGCCCTTCCCCGGACGCCAGCAGCGCCAGGGGCGCGAAGGTGTTGACCACCGGATCGCCGAAGGAACCATCCTCGCCCTGAGCGGCCAACAGGGACTCGAGCAGCTCCCGCCGGATGCGCTCGCTCTTCGGGCATCCCGCGGGGAAGCTGGGGGCGTAGGACCCGTAGCCCTTGCCGATCGTCAGCTCGACCTCCATCGGGCGCTCGCTGCGCTCGCCGCGCTCGACAGTCAGAAGCAGCCGGCCATCGCCGGCGGGCGCCTGGCAGGCTTCCAGAGCCTCGGCGAAGTCCGACACCGGACCGCGGGCGCCGAAAACCTCCATGCCGTAGCCGTTCTGGTGGGGGGTCTCGAAGCGGCGCCCGCCCGCGCCCACCACATGATCCCCCGGCGCCAGCAGGCCCTCGGCCGGCGAGCCGCGCAACACATGCCGCACCAACAGATGGGTGGGGGCCGACTCGACCAGCTCCACGCGCAGGCCGCTGAGCCCCAGGTTGTAGTACCAGCCCGGCACCTCCGCGTCGGGCCCCGCCTCGGCGCGCTGATTCCACGGCGAGCCATCCGCGTGGTAGTGCACCTGGGCGGCCGCGGAGCAGGCCAGCGGGCCCAGCGCCGCGATTAGCCGCACCGCTGCGCCGAATCCGGATCGAATCGAAGTCATGGGGCCGATCTTGTCCTTTCGCGGACAGGTCCGCATCGCGATGCCTCGGGAGTGCTTATACCCGCTCCGAGTCCGACCCGCTGGTGTGCCTCCGATCTGCCTGCCCCGGGCCGAAATCCGCGGGCTCTGCCTCGATCGGCGCCGAATCGGCGACCCCGGCGGGATCGATCCGCGGGCGGGGCCCAAAGGGCCCCTTCGAACCAGCCCCTGGAAGCCCTCGGGCGGCCTCGATCGAAAGCTCTCCGATGGCAGCGAAGTCCGTCTGCTTTCGAACGCGGCGCCAGAAACCCAGCGCCAGCGGAGCCGGGAGTTTCGCTTCGCTCGCCGTTGCCCGGGGCCGCCGCAGCAGCCCCAAGCCTAGAAATCAGCGGCGGGGACCGGCGTTGCGCGCCGATCCCCGCCGCACCGGCCGCCGCGGGCGGCCCGCAGGCCCGAACTCAACGCGCCCGAGCGGTCAACTCCTTGACCAGGGCCTCGGCGCCGTAGATCACGCGCAGGGCTTCGATCATGCCGCGCGAGTCGACCGACACGGAGCGCGCCTGGGTTTCGCTGTAGGCCAACGCGCCCACCAGGCTCTGGATGTTGCCGTCGAAGATCAGGCCCACGACCTCGCCCGCCTTGTCGACCACCGGCGAGCCGGAGTTGCCGCCGATGATGTCGTTGGTGCTGACGAAGTTGTACGGCACGCTCTTGTCGAGGCGCGCTTCCGCGGCCACCCAGGAGGCCGGCAGGTCGAAGGGCGCTTGGCCGCCGCGGGCGCGGGAGCGCTCGAACTTGCCGCCCAGGTTGGTGAACGGCGCGATCTGCTCGCCGTCCTGCTCATAGCCGGCGACCTTGCCGTAGCTGAGGCGCAGGGTGAAGGTCGCGTCCGGGTACACGCTGGTCCCGTAGAGCGCGAATTGGGCTTCGGCGATCTGGCCATAGGCCACGCGCTGGACCGCATCGACCTCGTCCTCCAGGCGCTTGCGCACGGCCCGGTCGTCGGCGTCGATGGCCACCAAGAGGCGCACCAGCGGCTCCTGGCAGGCGTCGATGGCCGCCTGGCCGCCGTCCCACAGGGCGCGGCGCCCGGCGGGGTCGAGCAGGCTCGAGCCGCGCACCAGCTCTTCGGCGCGGGCGCTGGGGGACTTGCCACCCAGGGCGCGCTTGGTCAGCGCATGGTCGCCGCCCAGGTTTTCGCCCAGGGACAAGAGCCAGGAGCGCAGCGCGTCGACCTCCAGGTCGGCGTGGACCGGGGCCGGCGAGAACAGCTGCTGCTCGAGGCGCGGCAGGGCCGCGTCGCCGAATTCACGCAGGCGCTCGGCCGAGGGCTTGGGCCGCTCCGCGGCGGCGCGCACCAGGCTGCGCGCCATGCCGAACAGCGCGCTGCCGCCGCCCGATTGGGCCGCGCTCAGGTCCCACAGGGAAGCCGCGCTGTGCTGGGCCTGTTCGATGCGATCCCAGGCGTCGCCCCACTTGGCGCTGCGCGCCGGATCCGACCAGACGAAGGCCTGCAGGCGCCGCTCGGCCTCTAGTTTGGGGCCCATGATGGCCGGATCGAGCAGGCCCTCCACGCGGCCCGAGAGGGCCTTGCGCGAGTTCTGCACGCCGAAGAGGTCCTCTTCGCCGATGCGCCGCCACTCCTCCTTGCGGCCCATGAAGGTGTGCAGCTGCACCTCGCGGCGCCACAGGCGCGCCAGGGTCTTCGGATAGCGCACGTCGCGGAAGTATTCGAGGTGCGCGACCGTGTTCTGGCGCTCGGTGCTGCCCGGGTGGCCGGCCACGAAGACCAGCTCGCCGGCGTCGGCGCCATCGGCGCTCCAGGTCAGGTGGTGCTCCGGCTGCAAGGGCTTGCCGCCCTCGTAGATGCGGAAGAAGGTCACGTCCAGGCAGAAGCGCGGGAACTCGAAGTTGTCCGGATCGCCGCCGAAGAACGCGGCGGTCTTCTCGGGCGCGAACACCAGGCGCACGTCGGTGAAGCGCTTGTAGGAGTAGAGGTGGTAGCGCGCGCCCTTGTAGAGCGTGACGACCTCGGCCTTGAGGCCCGACTTCTCGCCGGACTCCTTTTCGATGCGCGAAATCTCGGCGCGCTTGGCGGCCCCGCCCTCGGCGGCGCTCATGCCCGACTTGGCCGCGCCTTCGACCCGCGCGGTCACGTCTTCGATGGTCCACAGCACCAAGAGCTCGAGGTCCGGACAGGGCAGCTCCTCGGCCGCGCCCTTGGCCAGGTAGCCCTTGGCCAGCAGGTCGCGCTCGGAGGTGCTGAGCTGCGCCAGGACCTCGGAGGCCACGTGGTGGTTGGTCATCACCAGCCCGTCCTTCGAGACCAGCGAGCCCGAGCCGCCGGTGCTGAAGCGCACGCAGCTCTTCTGCACGTGCTCGAGCCAGGCCTGGGTCAGCTGGAAGCCATAGGCCTTCTGGATCGCCGCGATGGGCGCCTCGTTGAACAGCCACATGCCTTCGTCCAGGCGCGGGGCCGCGGACAAAGTCGGCGCGGCGCCGAACAGGGCCGCCGCGGCCAAGGAGAGCGAGAGGAGCTGGGATTTCATCGCGTGGGGTCGTGGGACGCGGTCTCTGGGACTTCCCGGGGGCTCTGGAGGCCCTCCGTGGTGGGGGCGCGAGGATAGCGGCTGGGCCCGCGGACGGTCCGCGCCGGAGCGGATCCCAACGCTGGAGGAAGGCCCGCGTCCCGCACGGATTCGCGCTGTGCCCGACGCGGGGCTATCCTGCCGACCCATGACGGCCCTGTTCGAGCCGCCGTACCGCCCCGGGGCGGAGGCGCCTGAGGTGCTGCGCAGCGAGGGCTACGTGGTGCTCGAGCCGCGCGAGGTGGCTTCGCTGGCGGGGGTCCCCCGGGCCGAGCTGGTGGGCCTGGAAGGCGCCTGGGAGCGGCTGGAGCCGGACCTCTACCTGCGCGATGGGGGGCGCTATCGCCGCCGGCGCCATTCCTGTTTCGTGGTCGGCGCGGAGGGGGTCCAGAGCGCGGCGCACCGGGCCCACTGGCAATCGGCCGATTACAACGCCCTGCACGGCGGCATCCAGCGCTGGTTCCAGCCCCTCGAGCCGGGCCTGGCGGAGGCGCCGGCTTTCCGCGCGCTCCTGGCCGGCCTGGGGCGCCTGTTCCACGGCCTGCGGCCCGGGGGTCCCTGGTCCGTGGAAGCCCACGCCTTCCGCATCGACACCGCCAGCGGCATCGGGCGTCCGACACCCGAGGGCGCCCACCGCGACGGAGTCGACTTCGTGGCCGTGGTGCTGGTCGGCCGCCGCGGCATCAAGGGCGGCGAAACGCGCGTGTTCGAAGCCGCCGGCCCCCGCGGCCAGCGCTTCACCCTGACCGCGCCCTGGTCGGCCCTGCTGCTGGACGACACCCGCGTGATCCACGAGACCACGCCGATCCAGCCCCTGGGCGCCCCCGGCCACCGCGACACCCTGGTCCTGACCTACCGCCAAGGCGGCTTCCAGGAACCCCCGGCCGGCTGACGGCCCGGACAACAAGCTTCCAAAGCGGGCCGCGTTCGACCGGCGATCACTGGGTCGCGGCGGGAAGCGGCGCGCGTTTCAGCGGGCCTAGGCCCGGACGCGGCGGCGAACCTCCTGGACTTCGTTGTAGCGCGGGTGGGGCGCCGGGTCAGCGAGCGCTGCGCTCGGCCAGGCGCTCTTCGTACCAGGCCACGAGTTGTTCCCACTCGTGCACGCCGTCCAGGCCGTTGAGGGCCTCGCGGTCCGGGAAGGTCGAGGCGATTTCGCCCAGGATCGACAGCTGGCTCTCGCGGTTGACGGTGGGCGTCAGGATCAGCACCACCAGGTGCACGGGCAGGCCGTCGGAGGTGTTGAAGTCGATGCCGCGGCGCGAGATCCCCAGGGCGATCACGGGTCCCGGCAGATCGTCCCAACGCAGGTGCGGCACGGCGATGCCGTTGGGCAGGCCGGTGCTGAGGGCGCGCTCGCGCTCGAGGAAGCCCTGGCGCAGGGGGCCTTCGGGCAGGTGCTTCTCCTTGGCGATCACGGCAGCCAATTCGCCGATCGCGGATTCGGCCTCGCGCGCGCGCAGCTCCGCCAGGAACAGCCCGGCGCCGGAATAACCGAGCAGCTTGGGGCGCTGCTTGGCCGGCCGTAGGAGCCAAGCGATCGTCGGGCCGCTGGCCAGGGAGGTCACCAGCGCCAGCACCACCAGAGCCACGAACAGGCGTTCGCCGATCAAGCCGGCTTCGAGCGCCAGGGTGCCCAGGATGATCTCCATGGCGCCGCGCGCGTTCATGCCCGCCGCGACCGCCAGGGACTCGCGCAGGTTGAGGCCGGCGATCCGGCCACCCAGGGTGCAGCCCGCCAGTTTTCCGAGGGTTCCCAGCAGCACCAAGACCACGGTCAGGAGCGCGTCGAAGTTGTCGACGAAATCGACCCTGAGCCCGATGCTCACGAAGAACAGGGGCGCGAAGAAGACCGCGATGAAGCGTTCCATCGTCGCCCGGGTTTCTTCGCGCAGGTTGGAGCTGTCGCCCAGCGCGACCCCGAACAAGAAGGCGCCGAAGACGGCATGGATGCCGATGAATTCGGTCGCGGCGGCGCCGAACATCGCTCCGATGAAGGCCAAGCTCATCACCGCCCCCGGCCAGCGACCATGGTCTTGGACCCAGGGCACGATCCGCCTCAGGATGAGTCGCGCGGGTCCGAGCACCAGGGCCGCGAAGCCGAGCGTCCCCAGGGCGATCAGCTCCGCGGGCGGACCGTGATCGAGCTCCCCTCCGCTGCCCATCAGGCCCAGGACCCAGGCGAAGATGATCCAGCCGGTCAGGTCGTCGATGATCGCCGCGGCGACGATCAACATCCCCAGGTCGGTTTTGTAGAGGCGCAGATCGATCAGGGTGCGGACGATCACGGGCAGCGCCGAGATCGCCAGAGCGGTGCCCAGGAAGAGCGCCAGCACCAGGCGACCGCTGTCGTGCTCCCCGACGAACCAATCGTGGCCGTACCAGCCGGGCAGGAAGCCCGAGAGGAAGGGAATCGCCAGCCCCAGGCCGCTGACCCAAACCGCGGCCCGCCCCTGCCGCCAGACGGTGCGCAGGTTGACCTCCATGCCCGCCATCAGCAGGTACAGGCAGATGGCGATCAGTTTGAGGGCCGATTGCCCCGTCGCGACCGACCCCTGGGTGGGGAACAGGCCCGCATGCCACTCCGGGAAGACCCGCCCGAGCAGGCTAGGGCCCAGCAGGATGCCCGCCACGATCTCGCCCAGCAGCGCCGGCATGCCCAGGCGCTTCGACAGCTCCCCCAGGGCCCGGCCAACGGCCAGCATCAGGCCGATGCTCAGCAGCAGCAGGGTGGTTTCGGACGAGGAGAAGCCTCCAGCGATCGACAGCATCGGGCCCCGGGTCGGGTGGGGGGCGCACAGGATAGACGCCGACCCTCCCGGATCCCACCGAACAGGCCCGTGAAGCGCCGTGGATACACGCGTCGGCCTCGATTGCTTCGGCGGAATTCTGGAATAAGGATCCCAAATCGATGCACTTTGAACCTCTGAAAGGACCCAGTTGTTGTTCCCCCCTCTGGCCTCGCGGCCAGCCTCGGTTGGCGCAGGAGCACCTAGTTCTTCGAACCAGCGACGCTTGGGTCCCGTTCGGTGCCCAATTGGGGCCCCATTGGACCCACTAAGGCCGCGCGGGCCCGCCGTCGGCCAATGTGGACACCCGCGGCGCCCGGGGCCAGCCTCCGCCGCGCCTCCGAACACAGGATCGCCCCGGATCCGGCCGGTTTCGAAAACTGGCCGGCGGCCCTCAGGCCAAGGCCAGGGGGCCGAAGCGCGGGTCGAACAGGGCCGGGGTGCCGCCGGTATGCAGGAACACGACCGGCCCCGGGGGCAGCTCGCCGCGGCGGGCCAGGTGGATCAGCCCGGCCATGGCCTTGCCGGTGTAGACCGGGTCGAGCAGCAGCCCCTCGAGGCGCGCGCACAGGCGCAGGGCTTCGACCAGGGCCTCGGTGGGGGCGCCGTAGCCCGGCCCGACGAAGCCGGAAAGCACCCGCGCGGGCGCCGGGGCCGGCGCGCCGGCCAGGGCCGCGGCCCCCTCGGCCAGGGCATCGATGGCCCGCGCGACCTCGGGCCGCGCCCCGACATCGATCCCCACGAGCTCGGGGACCCGCTGCCCGCTGCCCCTGAGCAGCGCCAGCCCCGCCAGCAGCCCGGCCTGGGTGCCGCCCGACCCGGCCGCCACGATCCACTGACCCGCCTCCGGCAGCTGCCCGTGGAGCTCGAGCGCGCAGCGCACATAACCCTGGGCGCCGAGCGGCGTCGAGACCCCGATCGGCAGCCGATAGGGCCGCCGCCCCTCGGCCCTCAGGCGCGCGCAGGTGGCCTGGATGGCCGCTTCGACCCGCTCGAAGTCGTAGGCCTCGAGCCACTCCACGCGGGCGCCCAGCAGCCGATCGAGCAGCAGGTTGCCGCTCTCGCGCTCGGGCGCCGGGCCGCCCAGCACCGCGTGGCAAGCGAGCCCCAGCCGCGCCGCCGCCGCCGCGCTGGCGCGCACCGCATTGCTCTGCGCCCCGCCCCCGATCACGACCCCATCGGCCCCCTCGCGCAGCGCCCTCCAGAGTTCGAACTCGAGCTTGCGGAACTTGTTGCCGCCGCCCGCCAACCCGCCCAGATCCTCGCGCTTGACCCACAAGCGCCCGGCCCCGAGCCCCAGCTCCGCCCCGAGCCGATCGAGCGCCAAAAGCGGCGTCCCCTGCGCCCCCAGATCGACCCGCTCCGCTGCTGGTGTGTGGCCTGAGATCATGGGCGCGGTAGGGGAAGCGGACCCAGACTACAGCTCCAGCCCGCCCGCCGATCAAGCGGCCGCGCGCGCCGACCTGGACGCGGGGCACCCCGCACGCCATCCGAGCCACGGCCCTGCGCCCGTCAAGCGCGGGCGCCGGCCTCAACTCGCCCTGGATCGACTGCCTGGGTCCGGACGTCGGCCAGGTCCACTGCGGTGACGATGCCGTGCCGGTGCTGGTGGTCATCGACGACCAGGGCGCAGAGGCCCTTGGCGAAGAGTTCGCCCAGCCGGCCGGCGTCGCGGAAGCGAGGAGGGTGTCGACGCTGCGGCACAGCACCTCCGCCTCGCCGCTGGAGGGGCTGGCTCCGCTTGCGACTGGCCTGGCAATCAGGTTGCTGTCAGGCCGTTGCCTACCGGGCGCCTTCGGTCCGCGACTTCCATGGTGCGAACCTCTGACCATTGGGTTGCGTCGTGCTGGCCATCCCCGAACCGTTCCCATCCCAGGGGACTCGGATCCTTGGCGCGCGCAACGGATGCCATTCCGGAATTGGCTATCGCCCGTCCGCAACGACCTCCAGGTCTTTCGTTGACGCCGTCCCGAAGGCCGGTCGACCGGGGAAGGACTCGGAAGGGCCTCGATGATCTGCCCAGGTGCTCAGGCTCCATGGCCACCACTTTGGGCCAACTCGCCGCAAATCTGCTGAGCTGCTGGCTGCACGACGGCCGCAGAGCATGTGCTGCCTCGGTATGCCGAAGCCATGATGGGGGGAGGGCAGGTGAGATCGTGTCCACACTTGCCGAGCCAGGTCGGCGGGGAGGCTCGATCGGTCGCTAGGCCTGTCGGCGGGCTGTGCGCTGGTCGCTGTGGACGGTTGACGGGTCCGTGTCCAGGGGCGACACTTCGGGCTCACGTTGCTGACGCCTCATTCTTGGCGTACGCTTCATGCCTTGAGTTTCCGTTCGCATGCCCCTTGAAGTCTGTGCCTACACGAATCGGTAATCCCAGTGGTTCCCTTCGGAGAATCGACCTGACCGAGCTTGGGCTCGGGATCTTCAGGGATCGAAGCCTGCTTCTCGTTCCACTGTTCGCTTTTTCCTGCCAGGCGCCTGTGCCACCCGCCCCTGAGCCGCCGGTCGTGTGGGACGGCCTGACCGGCGCGCCAAGGAGCGTTGCGGAGCTGCCGATTCGGGTGTGGTTCGAGAGCGACCTCATCGTCGCGGTCAACGAGGACCCGCAGATGAAGGCCCGCTTCCTCAGCTTCGAGCGCAGCGCCGCGGGCAGTGCCTATGGCGTCTATGCCTTGCATTCCGCCAAGAGCAGGATGGAAGTGCCCGTGCCGCTCCGTGGCGAATCGATCGCCTGGGCGGACCTCGACCATGCCGCGGCCATGGTCCGACTGCTCACCTATGCGGGAGTCGCGCCAGACCTCGCGGACGCGCTGGTCGAAACCCACGGCGAGCAATGGTTCGGCGATGGATTGCGGGTGCTCGTCGTGGTTCCGTCCGAAACGCCCGGGGCCCACACGACCTTGCCTGAGTGTGGGGCGACGGTCTGGGTCTATGCACGCCCGGAGGGCGCGCCCGCCGATCGGGAATCGCGCGGTTCCGAGCGCCATGGGCCCTAGCCCGGGTCCTCCGCGGAGTGCAGCCGACGAACTCTCCTATTCGCCGTAGGAGCTCAAACTCGCCATCCACCGCGGGCTCGAGAGAAATCGTCCGATGCCAGGCTGCAAGAACAGGCAACAGCTTCCGAAGGGCCTTGTCCGCCGTGCGGCCAGCTCCCTACCGCATGCCCACCGGTGGAGTTACCGCAACAGCATGCCGGTCAGGGTTCCAGCTCGATCTGCTTCGCTGCGCGGGCCAGCTCCGATCACCTCGGGGCGTTGCAACGATCCCGCCAGGGTCCTGGCCGCCAGCGGCGCACCAACCCATGCCCGTGAGCCGGCTCGGTCTACTGCGCAGTTCTCGCGACCCTGGTCCGGAGCCTGGGGAACCGGCATGTCCGCTGGGTGGATCTGTGACGGCGGAGCTCCTGGCCCCACAGTTTCCGAGGCTTCGGCTCGATCGCAGCCCTCGGCCCGGGAATCAGGCGCCGCCCTGGGCGGCGCCCGTTCTCGGTCAGCGCAGCCCGTCAGGATCCGATCTGCAAGCTCGCGGCGTTCGACAGCGCCAGACCCTGAGGACCTTGCGGATCCAGCACGGCCCATTGGGCTTCGAAGGGCAGCCCCACCAGGGCCGGGAGATTCGGGATCGGCACCCCAATGCTGCCCACGCCCTGGGGGGAAGTCACCGCTGTGGCGGTGAACACCACCTGGCTCAAATCCAAGTAGAGGGTGCCGCCGAAGAAGGGTGCCTGGGCCGTTCCCGCGGAGACTCCCAGGGTGGCAGCGAGGTTGGGCCCGGCGCGGTTGATTGTCAGGGCGAAGGCTCCGTTGCCCAGCTTCGGCAGGCCCCCGGTGTAGTTGATCACCGGCTTGAGCCCGTTGGTGCCTGCCAGTCCGCTGCCGTAGGCGCTGAACTTGCCAGGGGTCAGGCCCAGGGCGCTGGAAACCGCACGGCCGGCGTTGATTCGACCGAAACCGGTCAACGTGTCGAAGCCGGGTGCGCCCAGGTCATCGGCGGTGTCCTTGAGCAGCTGCCGCACATCCGTGTTGGTCAGGCCAGGGTTGGCCGAAAAAACCAGGGCCGCGGCTGCGGCGGTCAGCGGGGCCGAAAACGAAGTGCCATCGCTGGTCGTCGTGCCGTTGTTGAGGCTGAGCATCAGCACGCTTTCTCCAGGAGCCATGACCTCCAGACTGGGTCCGAAGCTGCTGAAGTTGGAGCGCTGGTCGAACCGGTTGGTGGAGCCCACCGCCATCACCTCCGGCTGGTTCGCGGGAAACCCGATCGTGCCGCCGTTGTTTCCCGCGGCGCAATCGATGAAGACGCCCTTCTGGTCGTGGGCGTAGCGCAGGGCATCGATGATGGCCTGGCTGGAGGGCACGCCGAAACTGAGGGTGATCACCCGCGCTCCCATGTCCGCGGAGTAGATCACGGCATCGTCGATCACGGAGGCGATCGGGAAAAAGGCGCCGATCCCACAGGCCAGGACGCGGACGCCCGTGCCCGGCCCATCGCCTCCGGCCAAGCCGGCCAGTTGGACACCGTTGTTGCGCACCGCGGCCACGCAACTCGCTACGGCCGTGCCGTGAAAGAAGGTGGATGTCGGATCATTGTCGTTGTTGGCGAAATCCCAGCCGCGGACATCGTCGATCCTGCCATTGTTGTCATCGTCCAGGCCGTTGCCTTCGATCTCGCCGGCATTGACGAAAATGTTGGCCGCCAGGTCCTGGTGAAAGATCGATGTGCCGCTGTCGATCACAGACACGATCACACTCGGATCGCCGACCTCCAGGGCCCAGGCTTCTTGGGCGTCCATGTCGGCATCGATCAGGCCGCCGGATTGGCCGGTGTTCTCGAGATACCATTGCTCGCCATAGAGCGCATCGTTGCTGGGCGGACCCTGCAGGGTGTAGGCGCCCAGGGCGCTCAATTCAGCCCAGCGCACCAGCCCGCTGTTGCGCAGGGCGGCCAGGGCCACGAAGGCCGGCTGCGCACCCTGGAGTTGGAAGTCGACCGCTTCCAGCCGGGAAATCCGCGTGACGCTGGCTTCTATTCCTGCGGCAGCCAGGGCCGCCAGAAGCTGATCTACGCCGATCCCGGGCAGCGGGCGCGCCGAGACCTCATTCATGAGCACGGGGTAAAGGCGCCCGAACTCGGCCAGGTGCCAGCGGCCTTGGAGTTGCACCAGGCGCCCGTCGAGCTCGTGGGGAGCTGCGCTCCCCGCAGGCAGCCCCGGTTCTGCCTGCCCATTCGCGTGCTGAGCGGCAGTCTGGGGGCTGAGCAGGGCGGCGCCGAGGAACCCCGCGGTCAGGGTCGGCAGCCAGTGGGAAGTGGAGAACATGGCAGGGCGGTCGACGGGTAGGTCGTGTTGGGGGGAAGCGGTGCCACAGATTCGCGAGCGAGCCTACCCCGGAAGCCCAAAAGTGGCAGGGCACCATGGCGCCGGGGAGGCCGCCTTGGGCTCCCACCTCTCTGGCTCTGCCCTCGGACCCAGATCTCAGGGAGGCGCCGGGCAGCGGCCGGGGCACGCGGGCCGCTGGGGCCGCACAGGGGCTGCTGCGCCCAGCAAGGGTGCCTCCGGCAGCGCGAACCGCAGGCCGTTTCGGCTGGACCGCCAAACCCGATCGTTGCGCCTAGACCGGCTGGCCACGGGGGACTCCTGGCCCGGGCCCTGATGGGCTCGGCTGCCGCCCTTGGTCTCCCCCGGAGGCCGCCGGCCCCGGCTGCCGCTGGGGCACGCGCAGGCCTGGGCCCGGGGATCCCCGGTTCTATCGGGTGATCCGGCGGGGTAGGGACGGGGTCGAGAGCGGGGAGGCGGGGTCAGTTGCTGGCGTGGGCTTCGACCAGCTTTTCGTCGACGGCGTGGGTCAGGAAGTCGACCAGGTCCATTTTGGTGACGATGCCTTGCAGGTGGTGGTGGTCGTCGACGACCAGGGCGGAGAGGCCCTTGGCGAAGAGTTCGCGCAGCTGGCCGGCGTCGGCGGAGGCGCCGATGGTGTCGACGTTGCGGAACATGACCTCGGCCACGGCCGAGGAGAGGCTAGCGCGGCCTTCGACCAGTTTGCCGAGCAGGTCGCTCTCGGTGATGATGCCCACCAGGCGGCCCTCGTCGACCACGGGCAGCTGGGAGACGCCCTTCTCTTTCATCATCATCACCGAATCCGCCAGGTTGTCGGAGGAGCGCGCGGTCAAGAGCGGGCGCTTGGGCAGGGCGCGCAGCACCTCGCCGACGGTGGCCGATTCCCAGCGGCTCTCGTTGAAGCCGTTCTCGCGCATCCAGGCGTCGTCCATGAACTTGGTCATGTAGTTGCGCACCGAGTCGGGCAGGATCGTGACGATGCGCTTGCCGGGGCCGTACTTCTTGGCGATCTGCATGGCGGCCCAGACCGCCGAGCCCGAGGAGCCGCCGCACAGCAGGCCCTCCTGCCGGATCAGGCGCCGCGCGACCTGGAAGGACTCGCGGTCTTCGGTCTTGATCCACTCGTCCACCAGACTGCGGTCGCAGACCTCCGGAATGAAGTCGTAGCCGATGCCTTCGACCTTGTAGGACTTGATCGGGCCGGGTCCGGCCAGGATCGAGCCGATCGGGTCGACGCCGATGATCTTGATGCCCTTGACTTTCTCCTTGAGGCGCTTGGCGGTGCCAGCCAGGGTGCCGCCGGTGCCGGCGGTGGCCACGAAGAAGTCGATCTTGCCGTCGGTTTGGTCGAGGATTTCCTCGGCCGTGCCGGTGTAGTGGGCGGCCGGGTTGTTGGGGTTGGAGTATTGGTCCAGAATCGCGGCGCGGGGCAGGATGGCGCGCAGTTGTTTGGCCACGCCGATGTGGCTCTCGGGGGCGTCGAAGGCCGCTTCGGTGGGCGTGCGGATGATCTCAGCGCCCAGGGCCTCGAGCACGATCTGCTTCTCGCGGCTCATCTTCTGGGGCATCGTGATGATCATCCGATAGCCGTGCACCGCGGCGGCCATGGCCATGCCGATGCCGGTGTTGCCCGAGGTCGGCTCGATCAGCGTGTCGCCCTTTTGGATGCAGCCCGCGGCCTGGGCTTCCTCGACCATGCGCCGGCCGATGCGGTCCTTGACCGAGCCGCCCGGGTTCAGGTATTCGCACTTGACCAAGATTTCGCAGCCCAGGTCCTTGCCGACTTTGTTGAGCCGCACCAGCGGGGTGTTGCCGACGGCTTCGAGGATGTTGTTGAGGATCTTGGCCACGTGGGGGTGGGGGCTGGGCGCGGGCGCTGAAGAGGACGGGGGCGCGGCGGGGGGGCCGGGAGCGCTAGTCTAGCGGGCCCGCGGGGTCCGCCGCCTCGCATCCATCCCCCGTGGTCCAAGCCACCCTGGTCGCCAAATTGAGCCCCGCGCAGGGGCGCGAACTCGAAGCGCGCCTCGGCCGCGCGGCGTTCGACTTCCGGGGCGTGCCCTACGCGCGCTTCAGCGCCCGCGGCGAGGGCGTGGTGGTGACGCTCTACACCTCCGGCAAGCTGGTGGTTCAAGGGGCCGACGCGGAGTCGTTTTGGCTGCGGCACCTGCCCGCCGGACCGCCCGCCGAGGGCCAAAAGGCGCCGGCGAGCGCGTCTGAGGGCGCGACCGGCGCTTCCGCGGGGTCCGCCTCGGGCGAGCCCGGCGCGGGCTCGTCGCTGCCCACGGTGGGCTCCGACGAGACCGGCAAGGGCGACCTGTTCGGGCCGCTGGTGGTGGTGGCGCTGCGGCTCGAGCCCGGCGAGGGGCAGCGCCTCAAGAGCAGCGGCGTCACGGATTCCAAGCTGATCGCCGACGCCCGCGCGCGCGAGCTCGGGGCCGCCCTGGAGGCGCGCTACCGGCCCGGGATCGTGCGCCTCGACCCGGCCGACTACAACGTCGCCTACGCGCGCAGCGGCAACCTGAACGTGCTGCTGGCGGAGTGCCACGTGCGCGCGATCGAGCAGGTGGCGCAGGCTGGCGATCGCGTGGTGGTCGACCAATTTGGCCCCGCCGGCCGGCTGGAGCGCGGCCTGGCGGGCCGCGGGCTGGCCCTGGAGCAGCGCCCGCGGGCCGAGCTGTACGAACCCGCCGTGGCGGCCGCCTCGGTGGTGGCCCGGGCCCTGTTCCTGGAGGCCCTGGACGAGCTTTCGGAGCGCTTCGCGGTGACCCTGCGCAAGGGCGCCGGCGCGCCCGTGGACCAGGCCGCCCGCGAGTTCCTGCGCCTGCACGGACGCGAGCAGCTCGGCCAGGTGGCCAAGCTGCACTTCAAGAACGTCGAGCGCCTGCCGGGGGCCCGTTGAGCGCCGCCGCCCGCAGGCGCAGCCCTGGCCCAGCGGCCAGGCCGGCGCCCCGCTCCGAGCGCCCCAGCGGGGCGCGTCCGGCCGCGCGCCCGGTCTGCTCGACGCCGTTCGGCGGGAGCTTGGCGCCGCGGGCCCTGGCGCGTCCGGCGCTCCCGAAGGCGCTGGGAGCCCTGCCGACCCCGTCGTAGAGACCCCCGGGGCGATCCGCTGTCCCCATCCCCCGCGCCCGTCCCGCCCCGCTCCGTGTTCCACCTGCCCGCGATCTTGATGGCCCTGGCCCTGGCCGGCTGGGGCGAGGCCCGGCGGGCCGGCGGCGCCGGGGACGGGCTGCCCGGCTGGATCGCGCCGCTCGCGCTGCTCTTACTGGGCGCTTGGCCGCGCCTCGGGGCGCGCCTGTGTCTCGGACCCGACCGGCCGCGCCTGGTGGCCTTCTGGCGGCGCTCGGTGGAAGCCCTGCCGCTGCTCGGCCAGGCCCTGCTGCTGCTGGGGCTCGGCTACCCGGCCTGCCTGGCCCGGCTGGGGCTGCCGGAGGGCACCCTGCTGGGCTGGCCCCGGCCGGAGGGGCTGCTGCTGCTGCTGCCCTTCGTGCTGCTCAGCCTGGCGTCGATCGAGGCCGGAGCGCGCTTCAGCGCCGCCCCCCGCGCGGCCCGCCGCGCCCTGCTGCGCTACCAGCTGCGCCAGCTGGCCGTGGGCCTGGCGGCCCTGGCCCTGGCGGTCCTCCTGTGCGCGCCCCTGTGGCTCCACCGGCCCCTGCGCGTCTGGATCGAGGAATCCGCGCCGGCCGGGGCGGCCTGGACGGCCCTGCTGGCGGCGGGCTTCGCGGGGCTGTTCCCGCTGCTGCTGTGGCTTGGCCTGGGCCTCAAACCCCTGCCGGCGGGGCCCCTGCGCCGCGACCTCGAGGCCCTCGCCCTGCGCGCCGGCCAAGCCGGGCTGTCCCTGCGCCTGTGGCCCACCGGAGGCTGGGTGGCCAACGCGGCCATCGTCGGTTTCGTGCCCGGGCTGCGCCTGGTGCTGCTGAGCGACGGGCTGCTGATGGGGCTCGGGCGCCGCGAACTGTGCGGGGTGCTGGCCCACGAGCTCGGGCACGCCCGGCGGCGCCACGTGCTGCTCTACACCGCCTTCACCCTGGGCTTCCTCGGATCGTGGCCCGGGCTCGTGTTCCTGCTGGAGCGCGCCGGCCTGCCCCTGTCCGTGGGCGGCGAGCTGGGCCTGCTGGTCGGCCTGGGCCTCTGCTGGCTGCTGCTGTTCGGGGCCCTGTCGCGGCGCGCCGAGCTGGACGCCGACCTGGTGGCCCTCGAGCTCTTGGGCTCGAGCGCCCCGCTCGAATCGGCCCTGGCCGGCATCAGCGCCCCGGCCCAGCGCCGCCGACGCTCCTGGCGCCACTTCTCGCCCGCCCAGCGCGGGCTGTTCCTGCGGGCCGCCGCGGCCGATGTCGGCACCGGTCAACGCCTGCGCGCCGGCCTGCGGGCCTGGACCTGGGCCTCCGCGGGGCTGTTGCTCCTCGCTGCGGGCCTGGCCGGGCTGGCCTGGCGCGGCGGGGCCTCGCAGGAGCGGCTGTGGATCGACCTGCGACTCGGGCGCTATGCCGCCGCGGCCGAGCGGGCCGCCGCGCTCGGACCGGAGGCGGCGCGCTTCCAGGAGCGCGCCGAGCTGGGCCGCGACCTGGCCGCGGACCTGCCGGCGTCGACGGGCGCTTGGCTCGAGGCCGCGCGGAGCGAGCTGCTGGCCGGCCGGTGGGAGCGCGCCCGGGGCCTGCTCGAGCTCGGCCAGCTGCGGGACCTGCCCGGGCTGGCCCCGGCGCTGCGGGCCTTGGCTCCCGAGCAGGCCGAGACCCAGGGGGCCTGGGATTGGCCTCCTGGGGGCCTGCCGAGGCCCCGTTCGGGCGTGGGTGCGACCGACGCGCTCAGCGAGCCACCGCCGGCGCCAGGTAGCAGTTGAAGCCGGCGACCGGGCAAGGCGCCGGCGTCCCCCACGGGCCCCCCGCGCCGTCGGCCCAAGCGACGAATTCGCACGCCATGGGCCCGCCCTGGCCCCGTATAGGCCAGCCCCCCAGCTCCCAAACCGCCGCGGTTTGAGAGAATCCGCGGCCTTCGCCTGGCCCCAGTTCCCCTCGGCCATCGTCCGCCAAACGGCCCATGCGCTTCTCCCTGCTGCTCGCCGCCCTGCCGCTGCTCCTGCTCGCCGCGGCCCCTAAGCCCCTCCCCGCGACCGGGTTCGCCCCCCGCGCCAGCGCCTCCAGCACCCCGAGCGCCCCCAGCCCCGACGAAGCCGCCCGCGAGAGTCGGGTGGCCGAGGTGCGCTCCCTGCTGGCCGCCTCGAAACCCACGGAGGCCCTCGAAAAGGCGCGCCTGGCCCTCGAGCACGACTCCGACGTGCCTGCGGTCCTGCTCGCCTGCGTGGACGCCCACCTGGCGCTCGGCCAGAAGGACCCGGCCCTGCACCTGTTGCTGCGCGCGGAGGCCCTGGCCCTGGCCGCCGAGCCCGACAAGGCCCTGCTGGCCGATCTCGAGAAGCGCCTGACCGAGCTCGACCCGCACCGCGCCCAGGTCGCCGAGGCCTTCGCCAGCCTGGCCGACGACACCTTCCGCATGGCCCAGAGCGCCCACAAGCGCGGCTTGTGGGCCAACGCGGTCGACCTCTACCTGCGCTGCCGCGGCACGGCCTTCGAGGAGCGTGCGCAAAAGCAGCTCGACGCGATCTTCGGATCCGCCAAACCTGCCGAGGCGCTGGTGGCCTCGGGCCTGCCGATCCCGGTCAACGACGACGCGCGCAAGTCCGAGAAGTCGATCGCCAAGTACGACAAAGATCATGCCCTGTGGGAAAAGGCCGAGAAGGCCAAGGACTTCCACAGCAAGCAATACGTCGTGACCACCAACATGGGCTGGCGCATGGGCAAGCAGATCAACTTGACCATGGAGCAGCTCAATCGCTTCCTGCGGCGGTTCTTCCGCCACAAGGAGCAGGGCCAGCCGATGCGCGCCTGCGGCGTGCGCGTGTTCGCCCAATTCGATGAATTCGCTTCGGTCGAGGGCATCGAGAGTCCGAACATCGGCGGATTCTTCATGCCCGGCGAGAACCGCATCTCGACCTACGACCAGACCACCGCGGGTCGCCGCTTCGACGAGCTGTGGGGCACGCTGTTCCACGAGGGCACCCACCAGTTCTCGAAGGACGTCACCAAGACGCTGCTGCCGGGCTGGGTCGAAGAAGGCGCCGCCTGCTACATGGAGGGCGCCCGCTTGATGCCGAACGGCGTGGTCGTCTCGAACCTGGTGGCCGAGGACCGCCTCGAGGCCCTGGTTTCCATGCTGGGCCCGCGCCCGAAGGAGGGCCAGACCTCCGTGCGGCCCAAGCCCGGCGACGCCAGGATCGACATCAAGGAGGTCATCACCTACTACCAGCCGGGCAGCTACAGCGGGGCCTTTTATCCGTGGGGCTGGGGCCTCGTGTACTTCATGCGCAATTACGAGGACGAGACCGGCGATCGCCCCTACCTGCCGGCTTTCGAGGCTTACGTCGAGGTCTACAAGAGCGAGCGCAAGCACGACGTCTTCGAGCGATTCGTGCAATACTTCATCACCGACCTGAAGCGCCCCGGGATCGATACCTTCGAGGACTGGTACGCGCTCTGGGTGCAATGGATCTGGGCGCTCGATGAATTGACCTTCGGCGGCCGCGACGTGGCCGACAAGCTGCTGGCCCGCGCCGAGAAGCAGGTCCAGAACGGCAAGGCCGAATTCGCCATCGAGAGCTTCGGCTGGGCCCTGCGCAAGCGCCCCGGCGACCCGCGCGGCCTGATCGGCATGGCGCGCGCCAAGGTGGCCAACAAGGACGACGACGGCGCGGCCTACTTCTTCCGGCAGGCCTTGGCCTGGGCCGATGCCCAGGTGGATCAGGCCGCCAAGGTGCCGGGCCTGAACGAGGACGTGGCCGCCTTCCGCGCCGAGGCCTACGACGGCATCCGCTCGATCCACGCCAACATGGTCGAGGGCAGCGAGCGCACGCGCACGGCCTTCCGCGACGGGTTCTTGGCCCTGGCCGAGCTCTACAGCTCGGCCGGGCTGCACGAGAGCGCCGCCTTCCGATTGACCCAGGCCCGGACTGTCGCCGGCCCGATGAGCGCCTTGACCGCCTTCGAGGCGCGCCTGGCCAGCGAGAAGGGGGTCGACCTGCGGATGCCGCGGCGCTTGGCGGCTCCGACCGACCTTTCCGGCTGGATCCAGCAGGGCCCGCGGCTGTTCCAGGGCAAGGGCGAGACCCTCGAGACCAAAAAGGGCGACGGCCTCAGCTACCTGCTGCTGGAGCGGCCCGTGCCCGGCGAATTCGAGTTCAGCGCGCGCATCGAACCGCTCAAGGAGACCGACTTCTTCGCGACCGGCCTGGTCTACGCGGATCGCCTGGAGGGCCGCAAGATGTACGGCTTGCTGCCGGGCGGGCGCTTGGTCTCGGTGCGGATCAAGGACGCACAGCCGGAGATCGACGAGGAGCTCGGCATGGTCGAGGAGCTGGGCAAGTCGGTGCTGCTCGGCCTGCGCAGCCGCGCCGGCAAGCTCGAATTCTTGGCCGACGGCGAGGTGATCGCCGAGCGCGAGCGGGCGCCCGTGGAACTCGAGGGCCGCGTGGGCCTGTTCTGCCAGTCGCTGCAGGCCCGCTTCAGCGAGCTGCGCGCCCGCTTCTGACACCGGGTTGACGTTTGGGCCTCGGGATGCGCCCGAGGCCCAGGGGCCGCGTGTCAGCGGCCCGGGGGGGGCGGGATCGCAGCGGCGTCCCGATGCTTGGGGCCGGGGGCGGGGTTCGGGGAGTCGGGTCGGACTCTGGAGGGCTCCAGCGCGGGGCCCTTTCGATCCGCCTTCGACAAACAATGCGCCGCTCGGCTGTGCCGCCGAACGCCTGAGCGCGGGTCGATCGGCCCGCGCGAATCGATCCGCAGCCCCGTTCAGGGGCTGCGGCCTGTCCGGGCGCTTGCCCGACCGCGGTGCCGAGACACGCCCGGGCTCAATAGGACAGGCCGTTCTTGCGCAGGTGGACCAGGGGCTCGCCGGGCCCGCGCAGGCCCCCGGCCAGGACCCGCCCGAAGAGCACCACGTGGTCGCCGAGCTCGTGTTCGCCGGAGAGTTCGAGCTCGAGCCAGGCCAGGGCCTGCTCCAGGATCGGGGCCCGCCCGCTCGGCGCGCGGTGGGCCAGGACGTCGAAGGGCGTCGCACCGGGGGGCAATTTCCCGAAAAAAGGCGGCATGGCCTGCTTCGACTCGGAGTCGAGGATCGAGAGCGCGAAATTGCGGCTGGCCCGGATCGCCTGGAGGTGCTCGCGGCCCTTGCCCACGGCCACGGCGACGGTGGGCGGCTCGAAGCCGAACTGCTGGACAAAAGAGCCCAGGAACCCCAACGGGCGACCGGCGGCGTCCAGCGTGGTCACGATGTAGAGCCCGGAGGGGATGCGCCCCAGGGCCAGGGCGAGCGGGGGGTGATCGGCCATGCCGGCGAGCATACGTGCCCCGCGCCCCCGGCCGGCTCCCGGGCCCGATCCGAGCCGTCTGGCGATTGGCTTCCGGGGCCTCCGGGAGCGATACTGGCGCGCTTGGCTCTCCCGATCCCCGGCGCCCAGCGGGCCCGCGGCGGGGAGCTCCGACTCCGCCAGCGCCGACCATGACCGAGACCGACACCAAAGGCCGGGGCCCCAGCCCGAGCGCCCATAACCATGGCCGCATCGAGCCGCGCCTGATCGAGCGCGAGATGAGCGAGTCGTATCTCAACTACGCGCTCAGCGTGATCCACAGCCGGGCCCTGCCCGACGCGCGCGACGGGCTCAAGCCGTCCCAGCGCCGGATCCTGGTGGCGATGAACGACCTGCGCCTGCGGCCCACGGCCAAACACCGCAAGTGCGCCAACATCGCCGGCACCACCTCGGGCGACTACCACCCGCACGGCGAATCCGTGGTCTATCCGACCCTGGTGCGCATGGCGCAGCGCTTCTCGCTGCGCTACCCGCTGGTCGACGGCCAGGGCAACTTCGGTTCGATCGACGGCGACCCGCCGGCGGCGATGCGCTACACCGAAGCGCGCATGGCCGGCCCGACGGTCGAGCTGATGGCCGACCTCGACAAGGAGACGGTCGACTACCAGCCGAATTACGACGGGCGCCTGATGGAGCCGATCGTGCTCCCCAGCCGCTTCCCGAACCTGCTCTGCAACGGCTCGGACGGCATCGCGGTGGGCATGGCCACCAGCCTGCCGCCCCACAACCTGCGCGAGATCTGCACGGCGCTGCGCCTAGTGCTCGAGGACCCGGCCGTGCCGCTGGCCGAACTGCTGCGCGCGGTGCCCGGGCCGGACTTCCCCACCGGCGGCATCCTGATGGGCAAGAGCGGGGTGCTGCAGGCCTACACCACCGGCCGGGGCCGCGCGATCCTGCGCGCCAAGCACCATGTCGAGGAGGGCCGCGGCACCAAGGAGCAGCTGGTCTTCACCGAGATCCCGTTCCAGGTGCGCAAGTCGGCGATCATCGAGAAGATCGTCGAGGTGGTCAAAGACGGGCGCATCACCGGCATCTCGGATGTGCGCGACGAGTCCGACCGCGACGGCATCCGCCTGATCGTCGAGCTCAAGAAGGGCGAAGACGCCGAGGTGATCGTCAAGCAGCTGTTCCAGTTCACGCCGCTGCAATCGACCTACTCGATCATCAACCTGGCGATCGTCGACGGCCAGCCGCGCACCCTGGACCTGCGCGGCCTGCTGGGCGAATACGTCAAGCACCGCAAGAACGTCATTCGCCGGCGCACGCGCTATCTGCTGAAGCGCGCCGAAGAGCGCAAGCACATCGTCGAGGGCCTGCGCATCGCCGTCGACCACATCGACGAGGTGATCCGCATCATCCGCGCCAGCCAGGACCCGGACGAGGCCAAGGCCGGGCTGCAGAGCGCCTTCAATCTGAGCCAGGCCCAGGCCCAAGCGATCGTCGACATGCGGCTCGGGCGCTTGACCGGCCTCGAGCGCGAGAAGCTGGAAGCCGAGTTCAACGAACTGCTGGCCGAGATCGCCGACCTGAACGACATCCTGGGCCGCGAGGCGCGGGTGGTGGCGATCATCCGGGCCGACCTGGACGAGCTCGAGCAGCGCTACGGCGATGCGCGCCGCACCGAGATCAGCCAGGAGGAGATCGACGGCTCCTTCGACATCGAGGAGCTGATCAGCGAGCAGATGA
The DNA here is from genome assembly GCA_044359835.1 of Planctomycetota bacterium. GTDB lineage: Bacteria > Planctomycetota > UBA1135 > UBA1135 > JBIKLM01. The sequence goes on along the minus strand of JBIKLM010000007.1, from coordinate 1,604 downwards.
TGGTTGTGACCTTCTCGCGCGACGGCTACGTCAAGCGCACCGGTCTCGACACCTACCGCGCCCAGGCCCGCGGCGGCCGCGGCATCAAGGGCAGCGAGGCCAAGGAAGGGGACGCGATCCGCTCGCTGTTCGTCGCCGGCACCCACGATTACGTGCTGTGCTTCAGCAACTTCGGGCGCGTCTACTGGCTCAAGGTCTATCAGATGCCGGAGGGTGCGCGCACCTCCAAAGGCCGCGCCATCCGCAACCTGCTCGAGCTGGGCGAGGGCGAGTCGATCCAGAGCGTGCTGCGCGTGCCGAGCTTCGATACCGAAGCCTCGATCCTGTTCGTCACGCGCCGCGGCACGGTCAAGAAGACCTCGCTGGAGGCCTATTCGAGGCCCAAGAAGACCGGCATCATCGCGATCACCCTCGAGGAGGGCGACGCGGTGGTGGACGTGGGCTTGGCGCGGCCAAGCGACACCGTGCTGGTGGCTTCCGCGGGCGGTCGGGCGGTGCACTTCGACCAGGCCGCGGCGCGCGCCATGGGGCGCGCCTCGCGCGGCGTGCGCGGCATGCGCCTGCGCGAAGACGACCAGGTCGTGGGCCTGATCGTGGTGCCGGCCCAGCTCGACCGCAAGGCGTTCACGGTCGTGACCGCCTGCGCCAAGGGCTACGGCAAGCGCACGATCGTCGAGGACTATCCGATCAAGGGCCGCGGCGGCCAGGGCGTGATCAACATCAAGGTCACCGAGCGCAACGGCCCGGTGATCGCCATGCGCCTGGCCCGCGAAGGCGACGACCTGATGTTCCTGAGCCAGGGCGGCATGATCGTGCGCACCCCCGTGGCCGAGATGCGGCCCATGGGCCGCAACACCCAGGGCGTGCGCCTGGTCAACCTCAAGTCCGACGACCTGCTGGTCGGCATGGAGGTCGTCACCGAGGAGGACCTCGAGCTGGCCGCCAAGACCGCGGTCGAATCCGGGGCGGCCCTGCGCCCGCCCCTGATCGTCGAGCCGATCGACGGCGAAGAGGAGGACGACGAGCCGGAGGCCTCCGACGAGGACGAGCTCGACGAAGGCGACGAAGCCGAAGAAGAGCCCGAAGAAACCCCCGAGGAGGACGAAGGATGAGCCTGTTCCAGCGCCTGCAAGACGATCTCAAGGTGGCCATGCGCGACAAGGACGAGCTGCGCCGCGAGACCCTGCGCATGGCCATCGCGGCCATGAAGAACCGCAAGATCGAGCTGATGGCCGAGCTCTCCGACGCCGAACAGCTCGCCGTGGTCCAAAAGGCCGTCAAGTCGCGCCACGAGGCCGCCTCCGAATACGAGAAGGCCAAGCGCCCCGACCTGGCTGCCAAGGAACAGGCCGAAGCCGCCGTGTTGGTCGGTTACCTGCCCAAGCTGCTCGACGCCGCCGCGACCCGCGCCGCCGTCCAAGCCTCGATCGCCGAGCTGGGCCTGACCGAAAAGAAGCAGCTCGGCCAGCTGATGAAAGCCGTGATGGCCAAGCACCCCGGCCAGGTCGACGGCAAGCTCGTCAACCAGCTCGCCGCCGAGCTGCTGCGCTGAGGTGCTGAGGTGCTGAGGTGCTGAGGTCCCGGCTCGGGCATAGCCCGAGCCG
>JBIKLM010000174.1:0-8403 GCA_044359835.1 Planctomycetota bacterium | reverse complement strand
GCTGAGAAAAAATCGACTCGGGCGGTGCCCGAGCAGACATACCAGCCTGTCAGCATGCCTTTGGGCCGCCATCCGGCGGCCGCAGAGGCTGGGATCGTCGCTGCGCGCCAATTTTTCCCAGCCTCTGAGCGCCTGAGCGGCGGAGCGGGGCCGGGCAAGCAATCGGACGGGTTGCGCCAGGTGGTGGCTGGCTCGGTGGCGCCGGCCCCAACCTGGGCCGGTTGGAGACGCGAGTCGGAGCTGCGCGGCGATGGCGAAAGGGACGCGAGGAGCCGGTCGAGGCGCGAGACCTCTTGGTGGGGCTCGGCTCGAGCCACGGGCGCTCCACGGGGCCTCGAGCGGCCCCGTCGATCGGCGCCCACCTCGAGGCTTTGTGGGCGCAGCCGGAGTCGTCGGAGGCTGGCCGGACTCGGGGGCTTCGGCACGCTCGGACCCTTCGTGCCGTTCCTTCGCGCTTCCAGGCCGGAGCCGCTCGTCCAGCGGCCCCTGCGCTGGCTCCCCGGCCCCTGCTATCTTGCGCCCATGGCGAAACTGGCCGTGCGCCTCGGGCCGCTGCTCGCGCGCTCCCCGATCTTCTCCGCCTCCGGCACCTTCGGGCATGGCCGCGAGATGGAGCCGTTCGTCGACTTCGGGGCCTTGGGCGGGCTGGTCTCGAAGACCGTGACCCTGCGCCCCCGAGGCGGCAACCCGGCCCCCCGGCTGTGCGAGACCGAACTCGGCCTGATCAACTCGATCGGCCTCGAGAATCGCGGCCTCGAGGCCTACCTGAGCGAAACCCTGCCGGGCATGGCCGAGCTCGACTGCCTGGTGGTCACCAACGTGGGCGGCCATGCCGACCGCGAGTTCGTCGAGCTGGCGGAGCGGCTGGCCGAGCGCCCGGAGATCGATGCCCTCGAGCTCAACCTGTCGTGCCCCAACGTGGACGACGGCAAGCTGCCGCTGGCCACGGACCCCAAGCGCGCCGAAGCGGTCGTTTCCGCCGTGCGCGCGCGCTGTCGCAAGCCCCTGTGGGCCAAGCTCTCGCCCAATGTCACCCGCATCGGCGAAATGGCCAAGGCCGTCGAAGCCGGCGGGGCCGATGCGGTCACGGCGGTCAACACGGTGCTCGGCTTGGCGCTGGATTGGCGCACGCGGCGGCCCGGGGTCAACACGGTGCAAGGCGGTTATTCGGGGCCGGCGATCAAGCCGATCGCTCTGCGCTGCGCCTGGGAATGCGCCCAGGCGGTGGCCATCCCGGTGATCGGCTGCGGCGGCATCGTGCGCGCCAGCGATGCGCTCGAGTTCCTGGTGGCGGGCTGCAGCGCCGTGCAGTTCGGCACGGCCTCGTTCTCCGACCCGGCACGCATCGGCCGGTTGGCGGCCGAGATGGAGGCCCTGCTCGACGAGGCCGGGATCGCCGACGTGAACGACCTGGTGGGCAGCCTGCAGGATGGCCGTCAGCGCCTGCCGCGCCCGCGGCCCGATGGTGCCCTGAACCCGCCCGCGGGGGCGGCGCGGGGGGGCGCTTGCGTCTAGAGCACCTTTCGGCGGAGCGCCTGGCCGAGGCCCTGCGGCTGTACCTGGCGCGCGCCTACGGCGACGGAGCCGGGCTGCCGCCGGCGCCGGCGGTCGATCGCTGGGCGGGTCCGCGGCTGGACCTGGGTCCGCTGCTCGGCTCCCAGGACCTGGCCGCCAGCTTGGCCCTGTTCCAGCGCGGTGATCCCGGGGACGATGCGGATTCTCGTCGCTACACCCTGCGGCTCGGCAACGCCTGCTATCCGTTCATGAAATTCGTGCTCCAGGAGCACCTGATCCAGGGCGAGTTCTTCTTTTCGGTCGATACCCACGACAACCTGGCGGTCGACGCCGCGGACCCGGATCGTGCGCGCTGGGAGGCGCTCAAGCTCTACAACCGCGCGCTGGCCGCGGCGATCGAAGCGGACTGGGAGCGGGCCGGACTGCCGACCCACGCCGCCTTGGCCCGCATGCTCGCCGGGGTGGCCGAGCGCGAGGTGGAAGGCAGCAAGCGCCGCCGGCTGCTGCTGGTGGACGACGATCGGCAGGTCTGCCTGGGCCTCGGGCTCCTGCTGCGCGCCCGGGGTTACGAGGTCGAGGAGCTGCACGATGGCGCCGCGGCCATGGCGCGGCTCGTCCGCGACCCGCTGCCGGACTTGATGCTGCTGGACTACGAGATGCCCGAGATGGATGGGCAGGAGGTGCTGCGCCGGCTGCGCTCCGATCCGCGCTTGGCCAACCTGCCGGTGCTGCTCGCCACGGCCAGCCGGATCGACCTGGCGCGCCTCGAGCGGATCTCGGGCCTTCTGCACAAGCCCTACCCGCGCCAGGTGCTGTTCGAGATGATCGCCCACCTCCTGGGTCGCCCGGAGGCGCCGTCCCCGGCTCGCTGACAGGCTGAGAAAAAATCGACTCGGGCGGTGCCCGAGCAGTCAGACCAGCCTGTGAGCATGCCTTTGGGCCGCCATCCGGCGGCCGCAGAGGCTGGGATCGTCGCTGCGCGCCGATCCAAGCCTCTGGCAGGCTGATAAAAAATCGACTCGGGCGGTGCCCGAGCAGTCAGACCAGCCTGTCAGCATGCCTTTGGGCCGCCATCCGGCGGTCGCAGCGCCGATCCCGGGCTCCGCGGCGCCCGGCAGCCGCTCCTCGGGGGCTCGCCGCGGGCGCGCCGGTTTCCCAGCGCATGCAGCCCCCCGCGGCCGCCGCGCGCGCGGGCCAGCTGGGTCGGGGGTCGGCCCGGGGAGCGCGCTGGCCCGCGCCCGCCCGGGAGCCCGGGATTCCGCCCGGGCAGGTGCGGGCGGCCCCCCTGGCTTGGTGTAATGGCCCGTTCCACCGGTGGCGCCGCCGCGCCCCCACGCCCCGCCCCACGTCATGGATTGGGAAAAACTGAGCGACCGCTGGTCGAAGTTCACCGAGGACATCGGCCAGGGACTCCTGCGCCTGTTCGGTTCGAAGACCAGACGGGAGGTCCAGAAGCTCGCCGGCACGATCGCCAAGATCAACCAGCTCGAGGCCTGGGCCAAGGGCCTCTCCGCCGAACAGTTCGTGGAGCAGACCCGGGCCTGGCGCAAGGCCGTCCAGGCCGGGGAGCTGGCCCTGGACGAGATCCTGCCGGAGGCCTTCGCCCTGGTCCGGGAGGCCTCCCGGCGGACCCTGGGGCTGCGCCACTACGACGTGCAGCTGGTGGGCGGCATGGTGCTGCACCAGGGCAAGGTGGCCGAGATGGCCACCGGCGAGGGCAAGACCCTGATGGCGACCCTGGCCCTGTACCTCAACGCCCTCTCCGGCCAGCCCTGCTTCCTGGTCACGGTCAACGACTACCTGGCGCGCCGGGACGCGGCCTGGATGGCGCCGATCTATGAATACTGCGGCCTGACCGTGGCGGCGATCCAATCGCCGATGCACCCCAGCGAGCGCCTGCCGGTCTATGGCTGCGACATCGTCTACGGGACCAACAACGAATTCGGCTTCGACTATCTGCGCGACAACATGAAGTCGCGCGTCGAGGAGCAGGTCCAGCGCAACCTCAACTTCGCCATCGTGGACGAGGTCGACTCGATCCTGATCGACGAAGCGCGGACTCCGCTGATCATCTCGGGCTTGGCCGAACTGACCCCGGACAAGTACGCCCAGGCCGATCAGGTCGCGCGGCAGCTCGAGCGCGACACGCATTTCGAGGTCAAGGAGAAGGAGCGCGCCGCCCACCTCAGGGAGGACGGCATCGAGAAGGCCCAGCAGATCCTGGGCGTGGCTTCGTTCTACGAGCCGGGCCAGATGGACTGGCCCCACTACATCGAAAACGCCCTGCGGGCGCACCATCTCTACGCCAAGGACCGCGAATACGTGGTCGAGAACGGCGAGGTCGTGATCGTCGACGAGTTCACCGGCCGCAAGATGACCGGCCGGCGCTGGTCGGACGGCCTGCACCAGGCGGTCGAAGCCAAGGAAGGCCTCTCGGTGCGCCAGGAGAACCAGACCCTGGCCACGATCACCTTCCAGAACTACTTCCGCCTGTACAAGAAGCTGGCCGGCATGACCGGCACGGCGATCACGGAAGCGGGCGAATTCCACAAGATTTATGGCCTGGCGGTGATCCAGGTCCCGACCAACATGCCCATCGCCCGGCGGGACGACCAAGACGTCGTCTACCGCACGGAACGCGAGAAGTGGAATGCGATCGTCGCCGAGTTGCGTGAGGTCCACGAGCGCGGCCAGCCGGTGCTGGTCGGCACGACCTCGGTCGAGAACTCGGAGAAACTTTCCAAGCTGCTGACCGAAGCTGGCTTGCCTCACGAGGTGCTGAACGCCAAGAACCACGAGCGCGAAGCCCAGATCGTGGCCCGCGCCGGCGAGAAGGGTTCGATCACCGTGTCGACCAACATGGCCGGCCGGGGCACGGACATCAAGCTGGGCGGCAACTTCGAGTTCCGTCTGCAGGGCGCTCTGGCCGAGGCGGGCCTCGAGCAGGGCGATCGCGATCGGTTGAGCGAAATCGACGCGATCCGCGAGCGCGTGCGCGCCGAGTGCAAGCGCGACGAGGCCGAGGTGTTGGCGTTGGGCGGCCTGTACGTGCTGGGCAGCGAGCGCCACGAGTCGCGCCGCATCGACAACCAGCTGCGCGGCCGTTCCGGTCGCCAGGGCGACGTGGGCGCATCGCGTTTCTTCCTGTCCTTGGAGGATCCGCTGATGAAGCGCTTCTATCGCGACTGGGTCTCGGGCTTCATGGAGAAACTGGGCATGACCGAGGGCGTGCCGATCGAGAGCGGTATGGTGACCCGCGCCATCCAGCGCGCCCAGCGCAAGGTCGAGGAGTACAACTTCGAGATCCGCAAGAACCTGCTCGAGTACGACGAGGTCATGGACCAGCAGCGCAAGGCGATCTATGCCGCGCGCCAGGACGTGCTGGAGGGGGTCGGATTGCGCGAGCGCGTGCTCGAGATGCTCGAGCGCGCCACCGCGCGGGCGCTCGAGATCTATCGGGACGACGGCAAGGGTCTGGGCGAATGGCTCAAGCGCTCGTTCGGGCTCGAGCTCGAACCCGAGCTGCTGGAGGTCACCGCCGAACGCGGCGGTGAGCCGGGCGTGGTGATCGAGCGCGTCGTCGCAGCCTACGAGGAGCGCGAAAAGCAGCTGGGTGCCCAGGCCATGCGCCAGGTGGACCGCTATCTGCTGCTCAAGGTGATCGACGACAAGTGGAAGGATCACCTGCACGCGATCGACGCCCTCAAGGCGGGCATCGGCCTGCGCGGCTACGCGCAGAAAGACCCCAAGAACGAATACAAGGCCGAGGCCTTCACCCTGTTCGAGAAGCTGTTCGCATCGATCGAGGACGAGATCGCCAGCTTGGCCCTGCAGGTGCGCATCAGCAACGAAGGGGGCCGCGGGTCCGCCCGCGCTCGCGAGGAGCTGCCCGAGGAGGATTCCGACGAGCTGGCGGTCGAGGCGGCTTTCGACGAGCCGGCTCCGGCGGCGAAGCCCGCGCCCGCGGCTGGCCCGGCCCGGCCCGCGGGTCTGCCGGCTTCCCTGGCCTTCGACGCGGCTCGACACCGCCAGGCCCGCGCGGGCGGCGAACCCCGCGGCGGGGAACCCGGCGACGGCAAGTCCTCCAAGAAGCGCGGAAAATAGTCCGCGGCCGCCGCCGCGGGCCTTGGTGCCCAGGCGGCGACCCGCGCCCATGCGCACCGAAATCCAGGCTGCCCAGGGAGCCCTGCGCTCGATCCGGCGCGACCCCCTGGGGGGGCCGCGGGCGGCTTTGCTGCATGGCCTCTACGATGGGGCCTGGCTGGCTGCGGGCTTGCTGAGCGCCCCCTGGTGGCTTTGGCGGGGCGCGCGCGAACCGGCCTTCCGGCGGCTGCTGGAGGAGCGCGGCGGTCGCTGTCCGGTGCCGCCGCCGACCGAGCGACCGCGGGTGCTGATCCATGGAGTCTCGGTGGGGGAGATCAAGGGCGCCGCGTCGCTGGTCGGGCGACTGACCCGCGAGCGCCCCGACCTGGACCCGGTCCTCTCGGCGATCACGGACACCGGGCTGGCCATGGCGCGCCAGCAATATCCGGGCCTGGAAGCGATCCGCTTTCCTTTCGACCAGTCCTGGCTGGTGCGCCGGTTCCTTTGCGAGCTGAAGCCGGCCGCGATCGTGCTGATCGAGCTGGAGGTCTGGCCCAACGTGCTGCGCGAAGCCAATCGCATGGGCATCCCCGTGGCGGTCGTCAACGGCCGCATCACCGAGCGCAGTTTCGGGCGCTACCGGCTGCTCGAACGCCTGTGTCCGCAATTTCGGCGCGTTTCGCTGTTCTGCGCCCAGACTCCGGCCTACGCCGAGCGCTTCGCCGGTTTGGGGGTACCCCGGGAGCGCATCCGGGTGACCGGCAACGTCAAGGTCGACGGCCTGCGCGTGGGCCGCGCGGACCCGGGGGACGAGCTGCGCCGGCTCCTCGGCGGGCGGGAGGGTCAGCCCCTGTGGGTCGCGGGCAGCACCCACGCGCCGGAGGAGCGCTGGCTGGTCGAGGCCTGGGCCCAGGGCTGTCGCGGGGCGCGCTTGGTGCTGGTGCCGCGGCATCCCAGGCGCGCGGCGGAGATCTGCGCGGAGCTGACCGCCCAGGGCTGGCCGCCCCAGCGCCTGAGCGACCTGCGCTCCGGCCTCGAGGCCCCGGATCCGAGCCGCCCGGCCCTGGTGGATTCGATCGGCGAGCTGGAGCGCATCTACGGCCTGGCGGACCTGGTTTTCGTGGGCGGCAGCCTGATTCCCCATGGCGGTCAGAACCTGCTGGAGCCCGCGGCCCAGGGCATCCCGGTGCTGCACGGACCCTCGATGCAGAACTTTCTCCAGGAGGCCCAGCTGCTGCGCGAGGCCGGCGCCAGCCGCCAGGTCGGCTCGGGCGGGGAGCTGGCCCGGGCGGCGGCCGAATTGCTGGCCGATCCCGAGCGCTGCCGGACCATGGGCCTGGCGGGCAAGGCGGCCGTCGAACGCCAGCAGGGGGCCACCGAGGCCACCTGGCGGGCCCTGAGCGCATTCGGGGTGCTGCCGGAGGCGCGGGCGGGCGCCGGGCTCTCCGCGCCGGGTATCATCTCCCGTTCCTGACGTCCCCGCGGACGCTCCAGTGCCCCCCCTCGGCCAGCGGGAGCCCTCCCCTTGGCCTCGTCCCCCCGCCACACCTCCCGCGGCCCAGCTCCGCTCGATTCCATGGCTCGACAGCTCTTCACCTCCGAATCCGTGTCGATGGGCCACCCCGACAAGCTCGCCGACCAGATCTCGGACTCGATCCTCGACGCCCTGCTCAAGGAAGACCCGAAGAGCCGAGTGGCCTGCGAGACCCTGGTGACCACCGGCATGGCGGTCATCGCCGGCGAGATCACCACCAACGCGCGCATCGACTACGCCCAGGTGGTCCGCAACACGATCAAGCGCATCGGCTACACCAACGACGCCTTCGGCATCAACGGCGACACCTGCGCGGTGCTGGTCAGCCTGGACCGCCAGTCCCCCGACATCAGCCAGGGCGTCGACCGGGATGGCGCCGGCGACCAGGGCCTGATGTTCGGCTACGCCTGCGACGAGACGCCCGAGCTGATGCCCTTCCCGATCCACTACAGCCACCGGCTGGTGGAGAAGCTGGCCGAGTACCGCCAGAAGGGCCGCTTCAATTGGCTGCGGCCCGATGCCAAGAGCCAGCTGACGGTCGAATACGAGAACGACAAGCCGGTGCGCGTGCACACGGTGGTGATCTCGACCCAACACGCGCCGGAGATCAACGGCAAGACCGACGAGAAGGCGGTCCACGCCGAGATCACCAAGATGGTCAAGGAGGTGCTGGTCCCCGAGGTCCTGCCCAAGCACCTCGTGGACGCCAACACGATCTACCACGTCAATCCGACCGGCAAATTCGTGATCGGCGGCCCCCACGGCGACTGCGGTCTGACCGGACGCAAGATCATCGTGGACACCTACGGCGGCATGGGCCGTCACGGCGGCGGCGCCTTCTCGGGCAAGGACCCGAGCAAGGTCGACCGCTCGGCCGCCTACGCTGCCCGCTGGGTGGCCAAGAACGTGGTCGCGGCGGGGCTGGCGCGCCGCTGCGAAGTGCAGCTTTCCTACGCCATCGGCGTGGCCGAGCCGCTCTCGATCCGCGTGGAGAGCTTCGGCACCGGCAAGGTCAGCGACATCGCCCTGACCCAGGCCGTCGAAAAGGTCTTCAAGCCCCTGCTGACCCCGCGGGCGATCATCAAGACCCTCGACCTGCTCAAGCCGCGCTACGAGTCCACCGCCTACCACGGTCACTTCGGCCGCCCCGAGTTCCCCTGGGAGCAGACCAACAAGACCGCCGACCTGACCAGCGCGGTCGGCGCCGGCGTGCGTTGACCGGCTGACAGGCTGAAAAAAAATCGACTCGGGCTGCGCCCGAGCGGTCAGAC
>JBIKLM010000173.1:0-8409 GCA_044359835.1 Planctomycetota bacterium | reverse complement strand
CGATCCACGTGATCGATTCCGTGCTTCTGCCCTGACCTAGGTCTGGACAAACGCGGGCGCGTCCCTGGGCAGCCGGGGACGCGCCCGCAGCTTTGGATCCCCGCTTCCCTTCTCGGCGAATCCGAGCCGGAATGGCGCACGAAAGAGCGCCCAAGCCCATGACTTCCCTGGACCCCAACCAGCGCCTGGACGAGCTGCTGGACCTGGACGCGCTGGCCGGCTTGCCGGCTGAAGAGGCCCGCGAACTGGAGCGCCTGTGCGCCGCGGTGCCCCCCCAGAGCCTCTCCGAGTCCCGTTTCGCCCGCGAGCGCGCCGCCGCGGCCCTGGCCCTGGCCCTTTCGGCGGGCAAGCCCCGCCTGGCGCCCCCCAAGGGCTTCGAACAGCGGCTCCGGGGCCGCCTGCAGAAGGAGATCGAAGCGGCCCGTACCGGCGCGGCCAGCCGGACGCCCAGCGCGCCCGGGTCGGTGCTCCCCCTGCCGAGCCAAGCCCCCGCCGCTCCCCGGGCGCCCCGCCGCAGCTGGCTGGCTCCCCTCGGATTCGGGCTGGCGGCCGCCGCCGCGGCCCTGTGGTTCTTCAGCACCCAAGAGGTCCAGCGCTTGCGCTCGAGCGAGCAGCTGGGCCGCACCGAACTGGCCCAGGCGAACACCGTCCTGGAGAGCTCCCGCAGCGAAGTCGGAGCCGAGCGCGCACGCGCCCAGGCCGCCGAGGGCGGGCGCGCGCAGCTGGAAATCGAGCTGCGGGACGTGGTGGCCGAGCGCGACCGCCTGCGCAGCGAGCTGGACACCCTGCGGCTCGAGCGCGCCGACCGGCTCGAAGAGCTGGCCCTGGCCCGCGGGGAGCTGGCCGACCTGCGCATCCGGCTGGCCGAGTCGGAGGAGCGTTCGGCCCTCCTGAAGGGCCTGCTCGAAGGCCCCGACGAACAGGTGGACCTGAACCGGCTCCTGACGCTCGATGGGACGATCCGCCTCCCTTGGACAGCACTTAGCGACCCGCTGATTCAGAACAGCGAAGTTTCCGGGGAGTTGGTCTGGAATTCCGCCGAAGCCCGGGGCTACATGCGCTTCTCGGGCTTGCCTGAGAATGATCCTGGACAGATGCAGTACCAGCTTTGGATCTTCGACCGCTCCCTGAGCGATGCCACGCCGATCGACGGCGGGGTCTTCGATATCCAGGCCGCGGCCGGCCAGCTGGTGGCAATCGATCCCAAGATCGCGGTCCAGGAAGCCTGGCGCTTTGCGATCACCCTGGAGCGACCGGGCGGAGTCGTGGTATCGGATCGGAGCCGCTTGCTGCTGTTGGCCGACGCCTGAGATGCCGCTCTTGCCGCTGACCGCACAAGAGCAGCCTCAAGCGATACCCGCAGGGTCGTACATCGACCAGCGCGTCCGTCCGGAGGCCGCTCCCAAAGCCCCCTCGCCGTCCTTGTCGTCCCCTCCCTTCCTCCCCCGCATCGCGCAGGGCGATCCCCAGGCCGTCGAGGCCTGCCTCCAGGCCTATTCGGGCCTGGTGTGGAACATCGCCCGCAAGAGCTGCCGCGATACCCAGGAGGCCGAGGATCTGGCCCAGGACGTGTTCATCGAGCTGTGGCGCAGCGCCGACCGCTTCGACCCGGAACGCTCCAGCGAAGTGGCCTTCGTGGCCATGGTGGCCCGCCGCCGGGCGATCGACCGTTCGCGCCGCCAGGGTCGGCGCGCCGAGTCTTCGGAGATCGACGAGGAGTTCGCCGACGCCAGCCCCTCGGTGTTCGAACAGGCGGCCCTCTCCGACGAGGCCGCCCTGGCCTCCAGCGTGCTCAAGGAGCTCAAGCCCGAACAGGTCCGCGTGCTCGAGCTGGCCCTGATCGACGGCCTGACCCACCCCGAGATCGCCACCAAGACCGGACTGCCCCTCGGCACCGTCAAGACCCACGCCCGCCGCGGCCTGCTCAAGGCCCGCGAGGCGCTCGAGAGCCTGCGCCGCAAAAAGTCATGATCAAAACCTGCATCCAACTGCTTCTGGGCGCTGCCGCCCTGGCCATCTCCAGCTGCTCCAGCCCCGCCCCCGAATCCATGCAGCGCGCCGCCCAAACCACCGCCCAGAACGGCGGCCTCTACGCCCTGAACGCGACCACCCTCGAGGGTCAACCGGCCGCGCTCTCGGCCTACCGCGGCCAGGTGGCCCTGGTCGTCAACACCGCCAGCAAGTGCGGCTACACGCCGCAGTACGAAGGTCTCGAACAGATCTATCAGGAGTTCAAGGACCGCGGCTTGGTCGTGCTGGGCTTCCCCAGCGGCGACTTCGGGAACCAAGAATTCGGCGACGCGGCCCAGATCCGCGAGTTCTGCACGAGCAAGTACCAGGTCAGCTTCCCGCTGTTCGCCAAGTCGGTGACCAAAGCCCAGCCCGACCAGTCGCCGGTTTTCGCCTACCTCGGAGGCGCCACGGGCTCGCTGCCCAGCTGGAACTTCGGCAAGTACCTGGTGGGCCGCGACGGGCAGGCGATCGCGTTCTTCGCCCACTCGGTCAAGCCCAGCAGCGCCGAATTGCGCCAAGCGATCGAAGCTGCGCTGACGAAGCCGGGCTGATCCATCGCGGGCGGCCGGACGGCTGACCCACACGCCTGCCGACAGGCGAACTCGCGGCTCGGGCTTGGCCCGGGCCGCTCGTGTTTGGGGGCCATTCGCGGCTTTGGCGAGCCGTCCCCCGGGGCGCCGCTGTCCGGAACCGCGGCATCCAGCGAACGCGCGGCTCGGCTTCGAGCTCGCAGGCAAACTCGCGCCGCCGGGGGCTGGCTAGCCGCTGAGAACCACGGCCGCGCTCGATTCAGGCCAAGAGCGAGCGCGGCGAGCCGCCCATCAGCCGTCCAGCGGAACGGTCTCGATGCGCGCTTGCGGAAGCTCGGCGCGCAGGCGCTCGAGGGCCGCGCGGGTGCGTTCCGCGTCTTGAGCCAGACCCCAGACCACCAGCAAACAGCGCCGCGAGGCGGGCGTGGTCTTGGTGCGCTGGGCGTCCTTGACCGCATTGGCGCAGGGACCCTGGGCATCGAACAGGCACAGCAGGCCTTCGACGTCGATGGTCTGGCCCGAGGCGTTGAAGACGTAGTCCTGGCCCGGTCCCGCCAGGCGGATCGAGAGCGGCTCCTGGGCGCGATCCAGGTCGATCACCGAGATCGGCAGGCCGCTCTGCAGGCTGACCCGGTTGCCGGCGTCGACCGGGGCGTTGATCGCCGGGAACTGGCCCTCCGCGGCGGCGCGGGCCAGGTACTCGGAGGAGGGCTTGCCGCGGCCGGTGGGCTTGTAGCCGCCGTGGCGCAGCATCTGCCGCACCGCTTGGCGCAGCTCCTCCGGCAGCTCGGGGGCCGTCGGCGCGGCCTCCGCTGAGCGCGGCGGCAGCTCGCTGAGCGGCGCCGGGAACTCGATCGCGAGGACGGCCGGGCGAGCCAGCGGGTGGGGATCGAAGCGGATCGCGGGGACCATGGCCGCGGCAGAGTAGCCTGTCGACCCACCCCCCTGCCCCCGACGCCCCATGCCGCTGCGCACGCTCCTGATCGCACTGCCCGTCCTGCTCTGCCTCTCGGCCTGCCGCTCGGGGCCGACCGACGACAACGGCGCGCAGCCTCTCCACGGCATGAGCGAAGCGGAATTCGCCGCTTTGCACGAGCTCGACCAGAGCACGCCCCCGCCCGCCGTCGGGCGCATGGTCGAGCTCGCGCCGGGCCTGGCCCCGGCCTACCTGTCCCCCGCCCAGGGCCGCACGGGCGCCGAGCCCGCCCCGGTGGTGCTGGTGATCCACGAATGGTGGGGCCTCAACGCCAACGTGCGCCACTGGGCCGATCGGCTGGCGGCCGAGGGCTACACGGCCCTGGCGCTCGACCTCTATGGCGGCCAGAGCACCAGGGACCCCGAGCAGGCCATGGCCCTGATGCGCGCCGTGGACGGCGGCGCCAGCGAGCAGGTCGTGCTGGCCGGCGAGCGCTACGCCCGCGAGGTCCTGCGCGCGCCGCGCACGGCCTCGATCGGCTGGTGCTTCGGCGGGCACTGGTCCCTGCGCTCGGCGCTGCTCCTGCCGGAGCTCGACGGCGCGGTGATCTACTACGGCAAGCTGATCGACGACCCCGCGCAGCTGGGCCGCATCCGGGCGCGCGTGCTGGGCATCTTCGCCAACCAGGACAAGAGCATCCCGCCGGCCGATGTCGACGCCTTCGAGCGCGGTCTGACCGCCGCCGGGGTCGTCCACGAGATCCATCGCTACGAGGCCGACCACGCCTTCGCCAACCCTTCCGGCCAGCGCTACGACTCGGCCGCCGCCAGCGCCGCTTGGGCCGAAACGCGCCGGTTCCTGGGCCAGGTCCTCGCCGGCCGGCCCTGAGATCGGCATGCAACCGCCGCTCCTGCCGCCGCCCGAGCACTTCCGTTTCGAGGCCGCCACCTCCACGCGCTGGTCGGACGAGGACAACCAGGGCGTGCTCAACAATGCCGTTTACCTGACCCTGCTCGAAGAGGCCCGGCTGGCCTATTTCGGCCAATTGGGGCTCTTGGAGGCGGGTCAGTTCCCGTTCGTGCTGGCGCAGTGCAACCTGCGCTTCCTGCGCCCCGGGCGCGGCGGCGAGCAATGGCGGGTGGCCGTGGCGACCACGCGCCTGGGGACCAGCTCCTTCGAGCAGGCCTACCGCATCTTCGGCGGCGATGGGCAGCCGGTCGCCGAGGCCGAGGCCTGGCTGGTGGGCTGGGACAACCGGCTGCGCCAGAAGTGCGCGCTGAGCGCGGCCTTCCGCGGCCGCGTGGCGGCCCTGGAAGGGCTCGAAGCGGGGCCGGGCCGATGAGCGACGGCGAGCCCCAGGGTCCCACGGCGGAGGCGTTTCCCGCCCTGGCCGAGCTGCTGGCGGACTCGGACCGTGTGCCGATCGAAGGCGCGCGGCCCGTGCTGCGGCGCCTGGAGGACGAGGAGCCGGAGCTCGAGGCCGAGCTGGCCCGCCTGGGGCCCTTGGAGGTGGCCCTCGAGCGCCGCGGGCTCTGGTGCGGCCGCTGGATCGAGCTGCCCGAGGAACTCGATCCACGCGCGCGCTTGCCGCGCGCTTCGCGCCAGCGCCAGCGCGTGCGCGAGGCCCGCCCGCTGGTCTGGCGCGGCTGGCTGTCCGAGGCCCTGCCGCGCTGGCGCAGCGAGCTGTTCCGCAGCGAACGCCTCCCGGCGCGCTTCGCCGCCGCGTTGGACCCCGCCCGCGAGCTGCGCGCCTGGATCGCCGGCCAGCTGGGAGCCCGCGGCAGCGATTTCGTGCTGCTCGACGAAGCCGCTCCCCTGGAAGACCCGCAGCGCGACCTGGCCAAGCTGCTGCTGCGCGCCAAGTTCCTGCCGCCGGACGGGCCGCCCCTGTGGGCCAAGCTCGGCCGGCTTTCCGACCACCCCGGCGACGCCTCCCTGCGCCTGCGCCTGGGCTTCGGCCGCGAGGTCGACGACGACGACAACCCCGATCCGCGCGGGCTCGAGGCCGTGGCGCGCCTGGCCGCGCGCCTGTGGCCCGAACGGGCCGCCATCGCCGGGGACCGCCGCCTGTGGGCCGCCCTGGCGGAGGTCTTCGACGCGCCGCTGCGCCCGTCCCAGGACATCCTGTATTGGAATCGGCCCCAGGGCGGCGCGCGCTTCCACCACGACGCCTTCCGCGAGCAAGACGACGCCCAGCGCGGGGTCCTGTTCGCCCAGCTCGCCGGGCGCACCGCCTGGGCCGCGCTCTCGATCGCGGACCTCGCTCGCCGCGCGCTCGAGTTCCGCGCCGAGCTGGCGCGCGGCGAAGCGCCCTGGGTGCTCGAGGAGCTCGCCCCCAGCGGCGCCCTCGAAGCCCTCGATAGCCTGGCTGCCGATCCGCTCGCCCTGCGGCGCGAGCTGGGCCTGCCGGGCCAGGGCCGCCTGGGCCCCCTGATCGACCAAGCCCCGGAGTTCCTGGGTTTCCTGGCCGAGCGCGGCCACGCCGCGATCCTGCATCCCGGCGACCTGATCCTGCTGCCCAACCACGGCCGCCTGGCGACCGCCATGCACTCGGTCTTCTGCGCCTCGAGCAACCAGAACCTGGCCCTGTCCCTGGGACTCTTCCCGGCGCGCTAGCTCTGCGGGGCGGCGCGTTCGCTCGAACGCGGCGGACGGCCGCCGATCAGGGCACCAGCGTGAGCGGCGCGGGATTCGAGATCCAGCTGACGGCGAAACCGCCGGAGAGGTCGACCGAGAGCCAGGCGTGGTGCAGGGTCAGGCCGGCCAGGCCCTGGGCCAGGCCGGAGGGCAGGGTCAGGCTGGCGCCAGCGCGGCCCAGGGGATCGAGCAGGCCCGCGCCGCCTTGCAGCAGCGAGGCCGCGAAGCCGCCGGCCACGAACTGCGTGTAGCTGTCGATCTGCAGCGGCAGCGGGAAGCCGTCGAAGCTCAGGCTGACCGCGGTCCCCGAGGCGGAACCGAGCAGCAGGTAGGCGTCGCCCGCCAGGGCCGGCCCGCCGCGCAGGCGCAGGGCTTGGGCGCCGCCGCTCGACAGGGAGATCGCCGGCGGGCTGATCAGCAGCTCGGCCAGGCGCAGGCGCAGGAGCAGGGTGTCGGTGAATGTCGCGCCGCTCCACACGCCGGCGGCGGCGAACAGGGAACGCCCATCGTCGCTGAGGGCCAGGCCGCGGCCGACGTCGTCCAGGAAGAAGCCCCCGGCGGGCGGCGGCGTGTCGATCAGCGCTTGCCACAGGGGCGCGCCGTCGAGGGCGTCGTGGACCGCGACGAAGGCTCGCGCGCCGTTCGGCTGTCCGAGGCCGGAGGTGCCCGCGCTGAACACGGTCAGGCCATCGGCCCCGAGGGCCAGGTCCGCGATCTCGGCGCCTCCGGGTCCGGACAGGCTGCGCTGCCAGAGCGGCACGCCGTTGGCGCCGAGCAGGCCCTGCAGGATCGCTTGCGGGGCGGCCGCGCTGCCCTGCTCCGCGGCGATCACGAGGGTCGTCGATTGGAGGCTGTAGAGCGCTTGCTCGGCCCGCAGCCCGCCGGGCGCGTCGATCGTCCGCGACCAGTTGAAGCCCGCGGCCAGATCGTATTCGGCGACCAGCAGCGGGCCGCTCGGACCGCCGCGCTGGCCGAGGATCGCGGCCCGCCGGCCGTCGGGGGTGATCGCCAGGGCGCGGGCCTCTTCGGTCTGCACCGGATCGCCGAAGTTGGCCGTCAGCAGCACCTGGCCCGCGTCGGTGCCGACGCCGACCAGCAACAGGTCGCTGTTCAGCGGGCCGCCGCTGACCCGCTGGCGGGTGGCGGCGATCGCCAGCCGTTTGCCGCTCGGATCGAGGGCCAAGGCGGCCACCTGATCCTTGAACCCGGGCACGCCGAGGTCCAGCTCCCAAAGCGTCGCGCCATCGACCAGGCTCCAGCTCTCGATGCGCAGGCCCGAATGACCGGCGCTGGAATCGAGGGCGATGTAGAGCTCGCTCGCCAGCGGGGCAGCGGCCAAGACCCGCCCGGGCTGGCCCACCGGGCCGGCCGAACCGGTGAAACGTTGCCAGAGCTGGTTTCCGCTGCCGGCATCGAAGGCCACCACCTCGGTCAGATCGCCGCCCGGCAGGGACAACACCAAGACCGCGCCCCCATCGCCCAGGGCCAGCCGCGGCAGCAGATCCGGGCTGACGTTGCCCGGGAAGGTCACGGAGGCGTTCCAGCGCTCGATTCCGCTGGAGGCCTCGAGGCAAGCGACCAGATAGATGCCGAAGTTGAGCCGCGAGAGCACGAACACCGAGTCGCTGGCGGCGTGTTCGAGCAGATCCATCGGGGGGTTGGCGCTCGGGCTGCCCGCGTTCCAGGTGGCGATCCACTGGGGAGCGCCGTCGGCGGCCGCGAAGCTCTGCAGCCGCAGGCCCTGCAGGTCGACCAGGCCCGCGTCGTCGCCCAGGGCCAGCAGCCGCTGGCCGTCGGCCGAGAGCGTCAGGGAGCGCAGCCCCTGGCCGATCTGCGCCGGGGTCACGTCGATGGCGCGCGACCACAGGGGCGCGCCGCCGGCGAGGTCGAAGGCCGACACCACGAAATCCTCGGGCCCCTCGAAGGGGCCGCGGCCCGCGCCGACCCACAGGCAGCCGGCGCCTCCATCGGCGGCCAGCAGGCGCAGCGGATCGAGCCCATCCACATCGATCGAGCCCGGGCTGCCCCAGGGCGTGTTCCAGGGCTGGGTCCACAGGGGCGCGCCCGAGGCCGGCTCGAAGGCGCGCAGGGTCAGCAGGTTCTTGCTCGCCAGGGTCGGCCCGTCCAGCAACCCGGCGCTGACCAAACGCTCGCCGCCCCCCGGCAGGGTCGCAAAGGCGAGGTCGACGACCTCTTCGTCGGCGTTGGCGAACCAGCGCGGCAGGCCGTCGGCGCTGCTGAGGCACCACAGGCTGGCGCCGCCGCTGCCGCGCTCGAGGCCGATCGCGAAACGTCCGCCTGCGGCGGCCGCGC
>JBIKLM010000172.1:0-8497 GCA_044359835.1 Planctomycetota bacterium | reverse complement strand
ACTGTAGATGTGCACCTTGCCAGGCCCGGGAGAATTGGCGGCTGGAGCGGTGATCACGAGCTCGTCTCCGAAGCGCACGATGCCGGAGCCGAACCAGCGGCTTGCGAACGGGGCCGAGCCTTCGAACTTGGCGGTCTCCTGCCACACCCCCTGGATTCGCTGGTAGCGATGCACGTAGCCCGAACTCAGGATCGGATTCCCGTCGGTCGGGGCTCCGACGAAGAGCTCTTCGCCGAGGAGGCTCAGGCTATAGCCGTAACGCGCCGTGTATCCGTTGAAGGTGGGGGAAAGAAGTTGGCGGAAAGCCCAGGAACCGGCTTGTTTCTCGTAGATGAAGACACCTCCGGCATTCATGTAGGGTGCATCGTAGGCGATGGCTCCCACTGCAACGGTGTCTCCGTCGACCGCCACCGACCGCCCGAACTCGTCCCCGGTCGGGCTGACGACCGGCGGGGTGAACAGCGCCTGCTCGACCCAAGCGCCGTTCGCTTGGCGATCGAACACGTACGCCCGCCCGGTGCCGTTCTGTGGCGCTCCGACCGCCAGGCGATCCCCCTGCAGGGCCACCGAGGCACCGAACCAGTCGCCGATGTCGTCCAGCGAAGGCGCGACCTCGGCTTTTTCGACCCATAGGCCGTTCTCGAGTTCGAAGATATACACCCGCCCCCTCGGCGACAGGGCCGCGGCGCCCTTGGCCCCGATCGCGACCCGGCTGCCGTCGATCGACATGGCCCAGCCGAAGGCCCAGATGCCCGGCTTGGTGTTGGCGATCTTCTGGGTCATCAGCCAAGTCCCGTTGGACTGACGCTGGTAGGCGTAGACGGCGCCCTGGGAATTCAAGGTGCCGGCCGCTCGCCTTCCAACCATCAGGTGGGAGCCTTCGAGTGCGACCGACCAGCCAAACAGGTCTGCGTTCTTGCCATCGGGTGCCTGCAGCTGGGCTTGCAATTGCAGACCGGTTTCGGTGTGCTCGTAGATCAATGCGAACCCAGGCGAAAACGAGACGGTCGGCATCCCGATGGCCAGGAGGTTCCCATCGAAAGCGATGGATTGCCCGAAGTCCCCGTCCAAGGTCAGCGGATTCTGCACCACGACCTGCTCGCAGGGAGCCTGAGCCAGCCCATGCAAAGACAGGGCCACGGCAGCCAGCAGGGCGGAGGGGACAGACATGAGCCCTCGAATTCCTAAATTAGACATGCTCGTGTGGGGTTTGTCCTACCTGTCGGACGCTCTTCGAAAACAGTATCCAGGGTCCGGGATTTCCGCAAGGATGGTTCTCGACGGGACGCTCGATCCCGTCCATGGCTCCGAGTTCTTTTACCCCGGGTTTACCCATGCGTCCGCTCCTGCTTGCCCTGGCCGGCCTGATGCTCGCAGCACCTGCGCGTCTACAGACCTCTCAGAATCCCCTGGAAGTCTTGGTGGACTGGGGGGATGGGCCCCTCCAGGATGGCGTTGGCCCCGCCGACGCTTCGGAGAACCCTGCCTTGCTTCGGTTCTGGATGGGGCATGGATTGCGCAGAGGCCACATCAACATCGAGACCCGCGAGCGGGTCTTCGACGAAGAACTCGTTCCGCAAGGGGGTGGCACCTACCCCAGCTCGATCCTGGAGCTCGAGTTCGATGAGGGCATCGGCGGGAAGGCGGACGATCGCCTGTTCGTACTCTCGAGGCTGGAGAAGAAGTCCACGCCGAAGAAGGCTGCGAGTATCCAAATGCTGGATGCGGGGTCGCCGAACGATCTGCTCGAGGTCGACAAACTCGACCTGGTGCAAGACGTGCCCGCGGGTCAGCCGGCTGCCTACGACTAGGACCTAGTGGCCTTGGAGCTGATCCCCGAGCAGGACCTGATCCTGGTCACGGGCAATGCGGACCCTGTCCCCCCGAATACCGCGGGGCTGACCAGCAAGCTCTTGCTGATCCTGCTGCGCCACGGACCGGTAACCCCCGGGGGACCGGACGGCCTGGTCAAGCTGGCGGAACGGCTCGAGGACCCGCTGCCGCTCAAGCCCGTCGATGGCGTCTCAGGGCGCTCGCTCCTGCGCCTGTTCGACGCGGAGGCGACGGAGATCGGCTCCGACCTGATCGCCTTCGTGCGCGGTCCCATGGGCGTGCTCGGCAAAGGCGTGCCCTGGGGCATCGCCGCGGCGCGCCTGCGTCCGGATGCACCCCAGGGCACCCCGAAAATCGAATGGTTCCAGCAGGGCCTGGGTGCCAACGACCCGCTGTACGTCTACGATCCCTACTGGGACATCCGCCACGGCGCCCAGTCCTCCTGCGCGAGCCAATTGCCGAGCAATCAAGTCGTAGCCGCACCGCTGATCCGGGTCAACCACTTCGACTTCGCCTAGGTGGCAGCCGGCCCCGGCGCCGGTAAATACCTGTATGCCGCGCGCAACAGCTTCAACCAGGTCCTTGAGTTCAAACTCGATAGCTTCCTCGCCTCGGGTTTCCTCGCCCAGCGCAAGCTGAACCTCGAGGTGCCGGCCCCGAACGTGGGATCCAGCTCAGCGCCCTACCCCGATGACCTCTACCACGTCACCGTGCGCCACGACCCGGCCTATCCGACCGGGCCGGTCGACCTGCTGTACGTGGTCGGGCAGCAATACGTCCATGTGGCCGAGCGCACGGCAGCCAGCTCCGTGACCGTCTGCGGCATCCCCGTTTCGAAGCCCTCGAAGGAGGAGACCCAGCAGTTCTTCGGCACCGCGGCCGCGGTCAGCGCGCGGGTGATGCAGGAGTTCCCGCAGGTCGGAGGGCCCGGTTCCGGGGACTTCGCGGATCGCGAGCACCTGTGGGTCCTGGCGCCGGACATCCAGTGGCCCTGGAGCGTCTTCGACATGACCGACCGCAACGAGCACCCGGTGGTCGAGCCGCCCTTCCCGCTCGACCGGCGCTACGCCCCCGGCGGCACCGACGGCGCCGCCGCCTATCCCGCCTGGGGCTCGGTTTATGCGACCAACTTCGGCGGGCTGGTGCGATACGAGGCGTTGCCGGGCCTGGGCACGCCACCCACGGGTCTGGGCTTGCAGCCGCTCTACGACTCCTACAGCCCAGCCCGGGTCACCCAAACGCCGCTCGGGACGTTGGTGTTCAACACGGAGCAATTCGAGTTGGCCGATTGGAATCCACAGGAAACAGTGCTGGCCAACAAGGACGTGCGGGGCTACGCGGCCACAGGCCGCGGTCGAGCGGTCGAATGGAAGATCGATCCGGTCTCCAAGCGACCCTTCCGGGCGGAGAACAATCCAGACAAAGTCCAGGTGATCCCCCCGATCGCCGGCGCCAGCCTGGAAGCGGACACCGAATCCAAGTGGCTCTCGGCGCTGCCGGGATGCAATTCCCTCTCCAACTGGTCCGAAAGCTACTCCTTGTGCGTGGCCACCGGTCGCGGCATGGAGAGCGGGCGCCCCTACGTGCTCCTGGACTTGGCCTTGCAGCGCAAGGGAGACGAGACGACGGGCTGCAAGTTTCCCGGGCAGATCAAGGCCGAGGATGCGATCCTGCTGGGTCGCTACTGGCTGCCGCAGGCCGGGGAAACCACGGGGGTTTGGCAGGTCCTGCACCTGACGGCCGATGGGCTTCCGAATGGGGATGTCCGGAATCTGATCGGCTTCGACGTGAACGACATCGAGATTTCGGCCGATGGTCAGTTCGCGCTGGTGGCCTGCACCCGCGGGCTGTTCGTGGTGGCGCTGAGCGCCATCGACGCTTTCGAGCTGCCCGGCGGAGGGACACCGACCCCGTGGCAGCGCGACCAGGCCTGGAAGCTGACCGACACGTTCTATTCGGTCCCGACCCCGGCGGAGCCCAATCCATTCGGCGGCGACCAGGGCTTCGAAGAGGTCAAGGGGGTCGCCTGGATCGGCACGTCCGGGGTCGTGATGAGCCTGAGCGGGCCGAACGACACCGGCGCCGTGGCCCTGTACGGATTCGGCCACCACCTGAAGGCCCTGACGGAATTTCGGCACCTGCTGCAGGATCGCCCAGAGGACGTCAGCGTGACACCGAGCGTGACGGCGCTGGACGAGATCTCGAACGTGGACTACTACACCGGGGGCGCGATCGAGACCTTCGACCTGGGTGGCGGCGTGTACCGCGTCTATGCCACCAGCGATGGGACCGGCAGCCTGGCGGAATTCCAGGTCTTGCCGGGCGCGCAGCCGCTCCTGAATCAGGTCGGGTACCACGCCAGCACGACCCACTTCGTGGAAACCCCCGACTGCCGGCCTTGCCTCTGGCCTGGTTTCGGACCTCTCCCGGTCTTGGTGGTGCCGCGCTTCCAGCAGACGATCTTGATGCTCAGGGCCACGCCCACAAGCGGAGGGGGTTGACGGGCTGGCCGGTCCGCATGCATATGGGCCGCATCCGGCGGCCCAAAGGCATGCTGACGGGCTGGCCTTGCGGCTCGGGCGTAGCCCGAGTCGATTTTTTCGTCAGCCTGTCAGCGGCTGGGAAACAATCGGCGCGCAGCGACGATCCCAGCCTCTGCGGCCGCCGGATGGCGGCCCACAGGCATGCGGACAGGCTGGTTTGACTGCTCGGGCGCAGCCCGAGCCGATTTCTGCTCAGCCTGTCAGCGGCCGCGGGGGCGCGGGCGGCGTTGGGGCTCGGCGGTCCAGGGGTCTTCGGGCCAGGAGTGGCGCGGGTAACGGCGGGCCAGCTCTTTGCGCACGTCGTGGTAGGCCCCGTTCCAGAAGCTGTGGAGGTCGTCGGTGACCTGCTGGGGGCGGCCGCTGGGCGCCAGGAGGTGCAGCAGCACCGGCTGGCGGCCGGACAGGACCCGCGGCGTCTCGGCCAAGCCGAACAGCTCTTGGATGCGCGCCGCCAGCACCGGGGGCCGGCCGGGCTGGTATTCGACCCGGAGCCGCGAGCCCGAAGGCACCTCGAGCAGGGCCGGCGCTTCGCGCGCCAGCGCCGCCTGCTGGACCGGCGTCAGCCAGCTGGGCAACCATTCGAGCAAATCGATGCGGCGCAGCTCTTCGAAACTGCGCCGGCCCGGCACGAGATCGGCCAGGAAGCGGCGCCAGTCCGCGGGCTCGAAGGCCAGCAGGCCCAGGTCCGGGCGCATCTCGCGCAGCCAGGAGAGGCGCGCGAATTCGCGCTGCAGCTCGCTGCGGCCGAGGTCCAGGGCCCGCGCCGGGTCCGCAGCCGCGGCCTCGAGCAGCACCGCTTCGGCGCGCTCCTGGGGCAGCCCGCCGTGCT
The DNA here is from genome assembly GCA_044359835.1 of Planctomycetota bacterium. Lineage (GTDB taxonomy): Bacteria > Planctomycetota > UBA1135 > UBA1135 > JBIKLM01. The sequence continues at coordinate 3,292 of JBIKLM010000172.1, read as the reverse complement.
CCTGCTCTTCGAGCAAGAGCTCGCGCCAGTAGCGCCGCCGCACCCCCACCGCGCGCTCGCGCTGGGCATCGAAGCGCGCCTCGAGTTGATCGCGCAGCTCGCGCGGGTCGAGCCAGCTCTCGTCGACGCCGGAAGCCAGGCGGCACAAGAGGTCCCCGCCGCGGCGCCGCTCGCTGTCGACCGACAGGGCCAGGAACAGCGGCGCTTCGCGGACCCGGCTGTGGGCGGACAGCTCGATGCCCGCGCCGCCGAACAGGCGCGCCCGCGGTGAGCCCGGCTCGCGCCGCTTGGCGAGCCGGTCCGGAAAGGCCTCGAACAGCGCCTGCAGCAGCAGGTCCCCCGGGTCCCCGGCGGCCGCCGCCCGGCGCTCGAGGCCGGCGGCGCGCAGCAGCTGATCGCGGATCCGCAAGAGGCCCCTGGCCGCACCGGGGTGCAGCGCCGCGGGGGCCTCCGAGGGCCGCCGTTCGAAGGCCTCCAGGGCCTCGATGCGCAGCAGCACGTCGGACTCGGCCGGATCGCCGCCCGGCAGCGCCGGCCCGCCGCGCAGGGGATCCCGTTCGGAGAGCAGCGCCGCCGCCAGAGCGGCCCGCGCGGCGACGCCGCGCTCGGCTCCGGCCAGCAGCAGCCGGCCGAGCCGCGGCGCCAGGGGCAGGGACACCAGGCGGCGGCCGAGCGGCGTCAGGCGGCCGGCGGCCAGGGCGCCCAGTTGCTCGAGCTCGCCGAGGCCCGCGTCGAGGGCCTCGGGCCGCGGCGCCTCGAACCAGCCGAAGCGGCGCGGATCGGCTTCGCCCGCCGCCAACAGGTCGAGGCAGGCGCGCGACAGATTCGCGCGGCGGACCTCGGGCTCGCGCCGCAGGGCGAAGCTGCGCTCCTCCGGCTCGCTCCATAGCCGCACGCAGCGGCCCGGCGCCACGCGGCCGGCGCGCCCGCGGCGCTGCTCGGCCGAATCGAGGGCGATGCGCGCCAGCTCGAGCCGCTCGAGCCCGGTCGCTGGGTCTACGGCCGCGCGCCGCTCGTAGCCGCCGTCGATCACCACGGTCACGTCCGGCAGGGTCAAGGAGGACTCCGCCACGTTGGTCGAGAGGATCAGCTTGCGCCTCGGACCGCGCACGAAGACCTGGTCCTGGCGCTCGGGCGGCAGCTCGCCGTGCAGCTCGAACAGCTCGAAGCCGCGCCGCTCGGCGAGCCCCGCCAGGGCGCGCGCCGCCGCGCGGATCTCGCCTTGCCCCGGCAGGAACACGAGCACGTCGCCTTGCTCGTCCGGCGGCGCCTCGTTCAGCACGCGCAAGAGCGCGTCCGGCAGCTCCTCGCCGGAGAGCAGCGGCCGGTGCGCCAGCGAGACGGGGAAGACCCGCCCCTCGGCGGCGATCTGGGGCGCGTCCCCGAGGAAGGCCGCCAGGGGCCCGGGGTCCGCGGTCGCCGACATGGCCACCAGCCACAGGTCCGGACGCACCTCGCGGCGCGCCTGCGCCGCCAGCGCCAGGCACAGGTCGAGCTCCAGGCTGCGCTCGTGCACCTCGTCGAACAGCACCGCGCCGACGCCCTCGAGCAGCGGATCGTCGATCAGGCGGCGCAGGAACACGCCGTTGGTGGCCACGATCAGGCGCGTTTCGCGCGAGAGGGCGCGCTCGAAGCGCACCGCGTAACCGACCTCCCCGCCCAGGCGCACCTGCCGCTCGGCGGCGATGCGGGCCGCCGCGGCGCGGGCGGCCAAACGCCGCGGTTCGAGCAGCCAGACCTCGCCGCGGCAGGCCTCCAGGAGGGCCGGGGCCGCGCGGGTGGTCTTGCCCGAGCCGGTCGGCGCCAGCAGCACCGCCGAGCCGCGCCGCTCGAGGGCGCTCAGCAGGGCCGGCAGGGCGCCGTCGACGGGCAGGGGCTCGCGGGGCATGGTCGCGTCGGGCGGGGCTTGGGAGCGCGGATCTTCGCACAGCCGCGCTCCGGGGCCTCCACGCAGCGGGCGGGCCCAGGCCCTCCATCCGGCGCGCGCTGCGGCTGAAGCCTGGCCCGCAGCGTTTTTCCTTTTTTCCGCCGCTGCTTGCCGCAGGCCCTCGCCGACGGGCCAAGCGCCCCGATCCGGGGGCGCTCCCGCGGGCCTGAGGGCGAGGCGCTGGTCTGCGGTCCGCCTCCGCGGCCGCCCTAGGGGCAGGCCGTCGAGCCCACGGGGCTAGGGCGCGCTCTGGCCCGCTTCGGTCGGGTCGCTGTCTTCGTCGTCGGCGCGGACCGGCGCGGCCGGGGTGAAGCCGGCCGGCGTGCCCGCGTGCTGCTCCAGGCGGATGTCGATGTCGATGTTGATCGGTCCGGCGGGCAGGCTGCCCTGGATGCGCAGGGGCACGCCGCTGTTCGCCTCGACCCACAGCTGGATCTCCCCGCGGATCCCGAAGGGCCCGGCGAATTCGGGCGCGGCCGCGGGCGCGTCCGAACCGGGCGGATTCCAGGGTTTGGTGCTGAGCAGCACGGGGATCGCCTCGAATCGGCCGGCCGGCAGCTCGAGCACCTCGCCGGCGCCGAAGGACAGCTCGACCTCCCAGGGATTCTCCTTGTCGAGCATCACGAAGACCTCGCGGGGCGAACCGGTCTTGCGCATGCTGCGCACCAGCAGGATCGCGCTCAGGGAATCGAGCGCCCCGGCCGGCGCGACCACGTCGATCGGCGGCGACCAGACCCGCGTCCCGCGCGGGGCCCCGTGTTTGGTGTCGTTGCGAAAGCTCCCGCCCGGCTGGCCGCCGCGCTGGCCGAGCAGCAGCTCGTGGCGGCGCTTCTCGGTGCCCTCCTGGTTCGAGGTGGCGCTCAGGCAAGGCCAGTCCTGGGGCAAGAGGCGCGTCTCGAGCCGATGGTCGAGGGTGTAGACCGTGTAGGACCCAAAGGCGCGCGCCGAGAGCACGCCGACCTCGTGGCCGTCGGCGCGGCTGCTGCCGGGCCGCAGCAGGGAGCGCCGGTAGGGCTCGGTGCGCGAATCCAGGGTCACCGTGCCGACGCGGGCGTCGACCGGCCCGAGCTGGAGGCGCACCTCGTATTGCAGGCGCTCTTGGCGCGGCACCAGCAGGGGCAGCTGGCCGGCCGCGCGCGGGAATTCCAAGGGCTCGCGGACCGGCGCGGGCGCGGCGGCCGGCGTCTCTTGGGCCGGAGGCGGCGCGGGGTGCGCCGAGAGCAGCAGAGCGGAGCACAGGAAAGCCAGCTTCATGGGAGGCGGATGGGCGGCGACTACGCACGAGCCGCGGCCAGGCTGGTGCCGGAATCCTCAAAACTCAACCGCTGGCCCGGGCAGCCGGGCCACATCAGCACACGGGCGGGC
>JBIKLM010000171.1:0-8519 GCA_044359835.1 Planctomycetota bacterium | reverse complement strand
GGTGCTGCTCGCCTCCCTGCCGCCGCTGCTGCTGGCCCTCTCGCAGATCAGCGGGACCCTGGACGCCGAGCGGCTCTTGCGCGAGGAGCGGCCCAAGGGCGACCTGGCCTTGGGCGAGCGGCAGCGCCGCCTGGCCCAGAACGCGGGCATCGCCCTGGCGCTCGGCCTCTGGCTGCTGGGCGGCTCCTGGACCAGCGAGCACGGCCTGGTGGGCCGCGGTCTGGCACTGCTGGCAACCGCCGCGTTCGGGCTCTGGCTGGCCGGGCACGTCGGACGCTCGGGGGACCCGGCCCAGGGCCTCGGCCGGGCGCTCGGCTGGGCGCCGCGCGCGCGCGGCGCCGTTCTGCTGCACGGCGCCTTGCTGGGCCTGCTGCTGGCGCTGCTCGGTCCCAAGCTCGCCCTGCTCGCGCAGCAGGGGCCCAGCGGAGCGCTGTACCCGGCCGCCGAGCGTTTGGCGGCGGCCAGCGACGCGCTGGGCACGGGCACGCGCGTGCTCTGGCTGGTGCTGCTTCCGGCCCTAGCCCAGGAGCTGTGCTTCCGCGGAGCGCTGCTCGGCGCCCTGGCGCGCGGCCCGCGGCTGTCCGCGCTGCTGCTCTCGGCGCTGCTCTTCGCCGTGGCCGAGGGCAGCTTCCTGGGTCTGCCCCAAGCGCTGCTGCTGGGCCTGGCCGCGGGCGCGGCGCGGCTGTCCGGCGGCGGGCTGGGGGCGGCGCTGGCGGTGCACCTGCTGGCGCGCGGCCTGCCCTTGCTGCCCGCTTTCGAGGCCGCCGCGGCGGGCCTGCCGGACGCGCAGGCCGCTGCGCTGGCGCTGCTGGGCCTGGGTTCGAGCGCCTGGCTGCTCAGGAGGCCGCCGGGACCGGCGCTCAGGACGGCGGCTCAGGCCGCTCCGTAGAGGATCACCAGGCTCACACCGCCGAAGGCCAGGGCCGTGCCGAGCGCTGTGCGCAGTCCGTAGCGCGCTCCCAGGGCCAGGCCGATCGGCAGGGTGAAGACCGGCGTCAGCGCGAACAGGATCGCGGCCAGCCCCTCGGGCAGCGTGGCCAGGGCCAGGCTGTGCATGGGCAGGTTGATCCAGGCGGCGATCAAGCTCGGCAGGCACAGCGCCGCGGCGAGGCCCGGCCTGCGCAGCGGCTGGGCCAGGGCGGCCACCGGGGCCAGTCCCTGGCGTCCGATCGCCCCCGCCAGGACGGCCAACACCACGGCCCCCAGGGCGCCGCCGACCAGGCGCACCACGGTGCCCGGCAGCAAGCCCGAGGGCTGCATGGGGAGCCCCTCGAAGCCCTTGGCTCCGGCCACGATCGCCACGGACTGGGCCAGGGCCGCGAGACCGGCGTAGCACAGGCCGCGGCGGCGCTCGCCGGCGGCGACCTCGGGCACGCCCACCCCGCGCGAGCTCCGATCGGTGACCACCCAGGCGATGCCGGCCAGGGTGATCGCCATGCCCACGAGCCCGAGCGGGCTGAGGCGCGTGCCGCGCCAGAGGAAACCGAGCAGCGCCGCCAGGGGCGGGATCAGGTTGGCGGACAGGGCGGCCAGCTGCACGCCGCAGCGCGGGAAGGCGGCGAAGTACAGCGCATCGCCCACCGCGAATCCGAGTAAGCCGCTGAGCAGGAGCCAGGGCGCCTGGGGAGCCGGCCAGCTCCAGCCGAACAGCGCCATCAGGAGTCCGAACAGCAGCGCCGTGCTGGCGTTCTTGAACAGGTTGGCGGCGGCGGGCGAGAGGTCCCGGTGCCGGGCCAGGCTTTGGCCGAAGAGGTGCGATCCAAGCGCCCAGGTGGCCGCCGAGCCGAGGCCCGCCAGCACCGCCGGGGTCGAGATCGGCGCAGCGGCCAGCAGGGCCAGCACCCAGGGCAGCGCCCAGGCCGGCGAAGGAACAGGCATACGAAGAGTTGGATCGCGGGACAGCGGGGCGCCAGAGGCTAAGCGCCGCAAGCTCGGGAAAGAAACGCGGTCTTGGGCGCCCGCCCGGATCGCAAGCGGGCCCGCCGGATCAGCGGCCGGCGCGTTTCGCACCCAGCAACCGAACCGCTCCGCTTGACCTCACGCCGCAGCGCCACGGCGGCCGCCCGGACCCCATGCACGCCGCAGGAGCTCCGGATCGGACCGCCGTGCACCCCGCCGGCTGCCGACGCTGGCGCGGACCGGCCGGCCGAGGGACCTCGATCCCGGTGCGCGGGGCGCCTGCGGGCCGAGCTCGAGCGACAGCGGGGCCCCGCGCGGGGCTTCGATCGGAGCAGCGCCGCGCTGCGCCTACGCCTGCGGCGCCTTCGCAGCGCCCGCACCCGCCCGGACGCTCACTTGGCGCCCTTCGAAGCCAGCACGGCCGGGATCGTGCGCAGCAGGATCAGCAGGTCCAGGCCCAGGGACCAGCGATCGATGTACTCGAGGTCGAGTTTCACCCAGTCCTTGAAGTCGGCGATGTTGTTGCGGCCCTGCACCTGCCACAGGCCCGTGATGCCCGGCTTGACCGACAGGCGACGGCGCTGATCGGGCAGGTACAGGTCGACCTCGCTGGGCAGCGGCGGCCGCGGACCGACCAGGCTCATGTCCCCGCGGATCACGTTCCAAAGCTGCGGGATCTCGTCGATCGAGAGCTTGCGCATCCAGCGGCCCAGACGCGTGATGCGCGGGTCGTTGGTCATCTTGAACACCGGGCCGCTCATCTCGTTGTGGGCCTTGAGCGCATCCAGGCGGCGCTCGGCGTCGACCACCATCGAGCGGAACTTGAGGATCTGGAAGCGCCGGCCGTTGAGGCCCACGCGCTCCTGCTTGAACAGGATCGGGCCGCTGCCCTCGAGTTTGATCAGCAGGCAGGTGATCAGGATCGTCGGCAGGAACAGCAACAGGGCCAGTCCGGAGCCGACCATGTCGAGCAGGCGCTTGAAGATCAGCGACAGCTCGTCGACCGGTGCGGTCGTGGCGCTGATGGTCTCGATGCCCCCCAGCAGCTCGAAGCCCCAGCGGGAGCCCGGGGTGTGGTGCTCGGACAGGATGTAGCGCACGGTCAAGCCGCGCTGGGCCGAATCCTCGGCGAAGGCCCGCACCGGGGAGTCCTCGCTGGGAAAGCCATCGATCCAGACCTCGTCCACGGGCTGGTCGTCGAGCACGTCCGACGCTTCGTCCAGGCGATAACGCGGCATGGGCGCGCCCTCGCGGGTCAGCAGCGGCTCGACGCCGGGCTCCATGCGCCCCTCCTGCCCGGGCATGTCGACCGTGCCCACCACGCGGTAGCCCCACCACAGGTTCGAGCGCACGCGGCGCACGAAGCTCCACAGGCGCCCCTGGGCCGAGCTGACCAGCAACACATAACGCGTGTTCTTGCCTTGCCGGCGCTGGCGCCGGAGCCACAGGCGACCGGCGCCGTGCACGCCGATCACGAGCAGCGAGTTGTAGGCGCTGAACAGGCCGATCTGCAGGCGCGTGGGCTCGCTGAGCTTGAAGCCGGCCACCTCGGCCAGGAGCAGCAGCAGGGTCAGGCCGTTGGCCAGCAGGATCGCCCCGGCCTCGCTGCGGAAATGCTCGACGCGGCGGCTGCGATAGATCCCGAACCAGCGGTAGAAGACCCACAGGGCCAGCACGGCGGTCCCGAGCAGGCTGACCAGGGTCCCGTCGGAGAGTGCGTCCCGGGGCAGCGGCGGGGCCTGCCGGCCCAGCCAGCGCGCGACCTCGGGGCTGGTGCGCAGGGCCCCGAAGAAGGCCAGGAAAGCCGCGAGCAAATCGCCGACCGCGAGCAGGCTGCGGAGCAAGTTGCTGTGCTGGCGGAGCATGGGGGACGGTACGGGCTGCGGGCGGGCAGCCGATGCGGGGAGAACTCGATCTGGAGAACCTGGGGAGGGTCCGGGGCGGACCGACGCCGGTCAAGCATGCCCCGTCCAGGGGCTCGGGGTCGGAGCTTCCCGGCAGGAGGCGGGGCGGGCGAATGGGATACGCCTGGAAGGGATTTCCGGCTCCCCTCGCCCGCGTCGGGGCGACAGTCTGGCACGCCCTCGGCCGCGGCGCAGCGATCGAATCGCAGCCCATGGCGGACCCACGAGTCGCTGGGACCGCGCTGCGGCCAGGGGCCTGCCGGCGATCGTTTCCGCGGGAAGGGCCGCTCGGTCCGTTCGCAGCGTGAGCTCGCGGAGCCGCAGCCGAGCCGATCGCCTTCGGGGCAGCGCGCTCCTTCGCGACGCACGCAGCACAGACACCGTTGGACCGGCGCAGGTGGCCGGGTCGGACCCACATCAAGCCAGCGTCAATTCACGCTGGCGATCGGGATCGGCGACGGCGCTGCCAAGCAGCCCGCCCGGCTGCCACCGAAACCGTGCTAGCGAGCGCGGCCGCCCTCTGGACCGGGCGCACGGGAACGACCCACAGGCCGGTCCCGCAGGCAGTCGAGCCAGGATTCGAATCGGCCGACAGGCCCAGGCGAGTCGACCTTGGGTCAAGCCCGGGCCGCCGCGACACCTTCGGGACGCGCTTGGTTCGCCGTCGTGCGGTCCGAACGCTTGCGCACAGGCAGGCCTGGATGACCAGGCAGCGCTCGAGGCGAGCGCCGCCAGGTCCGTGCTTCTTGGTCCGATCGCGATCGAGCCAACTCGAAGGCGGCCGGAGCCGGCCTTGGCGCAGGTCAGCCGCGCTTCTTGGCGCGCTTGGCCATGATGTTCTTGCCGGACCCCATGCCGATCATCTTGAGGCGCTTGCGGTTGCGGGTCGGGCCGCCGGACTTGATGCGGGCCTTGGCCATGGGAGGTCTTTGCAGGGCGTTGGACGGGAGTTGGAGGGAAAGAAGGTAGCGATCGGCCCGCGGATTGGCCAGGCCGAGCTGCTCTTGTCGGCTCGGCCGGCCCGGCCGGAGGTCCGCGGCGCCTGGGCCCTCGGGTGGGCTCGGGGACTGGCGAGGCCTGGCCCCCCCGTGCCTGGCTCGGCGTCGAGGCCGTCCGCCCGGGGACGCCGAGGCAGCCGGTCCGAGCGCTGGCAGGCTGGGGAGCTCCCGGCGCGGTCCGCACGAAAGGTGCCTCGGCGCCGCCGGAGACCCCGATGCCCGGCCGACCCGCGGGTCCCGAGCGCCGCCCCCGCGGCGCGGGCCCGTGCGAGCCGATTGCTAGGCTCTGCCGGCATGCAGGCCATGCCCGCTCCGCGGCGCCATTTGGTGGTCGGCGACCTGCAGGGCTGCCGAGAGGAGTTCGAGCGCCTGCTGGAGCGCCTGCGCTACGACCCCGCCGGCGACCGCCTGCTGCTGCTGGGCGACCTGGTCAACCGGGGCCCTGATTCCTTGGGCTGCCTGCGGCTGGCTCACGGATTGGGGGCCGATTGCGTGCTCGGCAACCACGATCTGCATCTCCTGCGCAGCGCGCTCGGCCTGCGGGCGCGCCGGCCGGACGACACCCTGGACGGGGTCCTGGCGGCCCCCGACCGCGACCCCCTGCTGGCCTGGCTCGCCGGTCAGCCCCTGCTGCGGTTGCTTCCGGGCGCGGTGCTGGTGCACGCCGCCCTGCCGCCCGGGCTGAGCCTCGAATCCGTGCCGCCGCTTTGGCTGGCCCAGCGCCCCCCTGGAATGCCGGGCGGGCCCGCTCACCTCGCCGCCCGCCTGGCGGAGCTCGAGACGACGCCGCTCGAGATCCTGACCCGCGCCCGGTTGCTGGACGCCGAGGGGCGCCCGGCGCCGCCGGACTGGAGCCCGCCGAGCCCCCTGTGGCCCGCGAGTCCCCCGCCCAAGCACTGGCCTTACCGGCCCTGGTACCAAGGGCACCGACCGGCGGATTGGGGCGGCCGGCGGGCCGTCTTCGGCCATTGGGCCATGCAGGGGCTGATCAAGGAGCCCGCGGCGATCGGCCTCGACACGGGCTGCGTGTGGGGCGGCGGCCTGTGCGCCTGGATCGCCGAGGAGGACCGCCTGGTGGCGGTGCCGGCGACCCGCGTCCACGCCCAGGCGGGCGTGGACTGACGGGAAGCTCCGTGAGCGCCCCGGGCGTCCACCAGCGGCGCAGCCGGAACGCTCGAGCCGAAGTCAAAAGGGCTAAACGGCAGCCCGTGCAAGGAACCCGCGACGGCTCGCACCCTCACGGGCCCACGCGTTCCTCACGCTTGGGCGGCCGGGGCGCCTTGGGGCGCCGCGCGCAGCTGGCGCAGCAGCTCGGAGCGCGCCTCCTCCGGCCGCAGCCCGAGCTTGATGAACAGGTTGGTGATCAGCCGGTCCTGATCGACCAGCAGGGCCAGCAGCAGGTGCGGCGTGCCGAGCTGGCCGTGGCCGAGCTCCTGCGCTTGGCGGCGGGCTTCGTCGAGCACGCGCTGGGCCGAAGGCGTCAGACCCGAGAGCGCCTGAGCGGCGCGCTGCTGGGACTGGGCCTCGGCGGCGGCGCGGGCTTGGGCCTCCATGCGCGGATCGCGCGGGATCGCCTGGAAGCGCGGCATCAGCGCCTTGCCGATCGGATCGCGGTTGGTGCCGAGTTTTTCGAGCGCCTTGGCGAGCGGCCCCTGGGGATCCTGCAGCAGCGCCAGCAGCAGGTGCTCGCTGCGGATCGTGCTGTGCATGGAGGCCGCAGCCGCCTGCATCACGATCTGCATCACCTGCTGGGCGGGCGGCGTGAAGGGCAGCTGGGTGGGCGGGGTCGCCGTGGTGCCGAAGCCAGAGACCTCGTCGAGGGCCGCCAGCAGCTGCTGGCGGTCCAGCTTGGCGTCCGCGAGCACCTGGCCGAACAGGCCGCCTTCCACGCGGGCCAGGCCGCCGAGCAGGTGCTCCGGCCCGATCGCCTCGCGCTTGGTGCGCACGACCTCCTCGCGGGCCTGATGGACGGCTTGCCGCGCGGCGTCATCGAACAGGTCGAACAGGCTGCGCTGGGGCGGGGGTTGTTGGGTCATGGGCGCGGGCGGTGTGAGAAATGGGGGCGGCCAGGATAGCGCCCGGGGGCTCTCGGAGGAGGCGCGGAACGCTCCCCGTCCGCCGCGGCCCTGCAGCGCTCGGCTGCCAGCGAGACCGAGGCCGGCGCGGGCTCGGGTCCGAGGGGGCGCGTTGCCGGCGATCGCAGCGACGCCACGCGCGGCGGCCAGAGCGCGCCGGAGCGCGCCCGGCGGCGCTGGTCTCTGGCCCCCGCCGCGGGCCTCGGCTCCCCGCCCGTGGCCCCCGCCTCACGCCCCGCGGCGCGGCGCCTGGCGCGCCCGGATCAGGCGTCGAACAGGCGCCGCCAGAGGTTGGTCTGCAGGCGCAGCTCCGGGTCGAGCCGGCGCTTGAGCGCGAGGAACGCCTCGCGGCGATCGGCGGGGAACATGCGCTCGACCGCGGCCTTGCCCAGCACCAGGTCCTTGGCGAAATAAAAGCGCCCGCCCGCGGCCAGCACGCGCTCGGTCAGCTCGGCGGTGTGGCGCCAGAGAGCCTCGCGGTTCTGGCGCGTGACGCGGAAATCCATGGCGAAGCTCCAGCCATCGACGGCGTGGGTCAGCAAGAAGGGATCGGGGCGATGGCGCTTGAAGACCCCCAGGTAGGGCACCAGCCCGCGGCGCTGATTGAGCGTCAGGAGCTCGCGGTAGGTCTCGTGGGCGGTCTCCACCGGCAGGAAGGACTGGTACTGGATCAGGCCTCCGGGGCCGTAGGCGCGCTTCCAGTTGGGCACGTAGTCCAGCAGGAAGGCGAAACCGGCGTGGCTCTGGCGGTAGGGCGGCGCGGCGGCTTCACGCCGGCCCATGAAGTGCTTGGTGGCGTTCAGCACCGGCAGGCCCAGGTCGTTGCAGATCGGCGCCATGCAGCGCCAAACCTGCGACTTCGGGAACAGCCCGAGGATGCGGCTGGGCAATTCTTGGTGCGCCAGCGCCAGCGTGCGCTCGGGGGCCGGATCCTCGCCGGGCGCCAGGTAGCGGGCCTCGTGGATCAGGCCGCGGCCCAGCCCGCGGCCGGAGGCGAAACAATCGACCCAGCCGACCAGGTAATCGGCGGCGGATTTGCGCTCCTCGAAGGCCGCCATCATGGCGCCCAGGTCGGGGCAACTGATCGCGCGCACCTCGAGATCGCCGGAATGGACGCGCTGGGTGCGCAGCTTGAGGCGCGTCATCACGCCCAGCATCCCGAAGCCGCCGATCGCGGCGTGGAACAGGTCCGGGTTGGTTTCGCGCGAGCAGGTCAGGAGCTGGCCATCGGCCAGCAAGAGGTCGAACTCGAGCAGCGCGTCCCCGATCGTGCCGACCTTGAAGTTGTTCTTGCCGTGGATGTTCATCGCCGCGGCGCCGGCCACGGTCGGGAACATGGTCCCGGAGACGACCTTGGGCCAGAAGCCGAGCGGCAGGATCGTCTTCCAAAGTTGCTCGATCGTGACCCCGGGCTCGACCTCGGCCACGCCCGTGTCGCGGTCGAAGCCCAGCAGGCGGTTCATGCGCGTCAGATCGAGCACCGCGCCGCCCTGGTTGACGGCCGCGTCGCCGTAGCTGTTGCCGCCGCCGCGCAGGCCGATCGAGAGGCCCCGGACACGGGCTTCCTCCAGGGCCTGGCGCAGGCCCGCCAGGTCCGCGGGCCGCCAGATCGGGCTCTGGGCCCCCACCGCACCGCCCCAGCC
>JBIKLM010000170.1:0-8549 GCA_044359835.1 Planctomycetota bacterium | reverse complement strand
TGGAAGGTCTGGCTGCGCGGCCGGCCGCGCAGGGCCAGGTAGCGGCGGCGGAATTCGCCTTCGTAGGCCGGATCGTGGAAGCGGCCGTAGAAGGGCTTGGGCGGCAGGTAGGGCGCGTGGGTCAGGTAGGCGTGCAGGAACAGGAACAGGGGCCGGGGATCGCCGTCGAGCTCGCCCAAGAGCTCGGTCAGGCGCTTTTGGCGCGGCTCGGGGTCCAGCACGCCGAACAGCGACAGCTCGAAACCGCGGCCGAAGCCCATCTCGGGCATCAGATTGCCGCGGTCCGAGAGCGCGGCGCACACGAAACCGGCCATCGAGAGGGCCTCGGGCAGGGTGCGCACCGCGGGGCTCAAGACCGGCAGGCTTTGCCCGGAAGCCATCACGTTGACCACCCCGTGGGCCGCCGGATCGAGCCCGGTGAACAGGCTCATGTGGCTCGGCGCGGTCTGCGAAGCGGGCGCCTCGGCGGCCGCGAAACGCACGCCGCGGGCCGCCAGGGCATCGATGGCCGGGGAGGTCGGGCGGGCCGCGCCGTAACACGAAAGCCGGTCGGCGCGCAGCGTGTCGAGGCTCAGCAGCACCAGATCGCGGGCGGGCTGGGGGCGCTCGGCGCAGGCGCACAGGGCGGCGAGCGCGAGCGGCCCCAGCGCGGAGCCCACGGCGGAGCGCCAGCCGGCCCTGGCCACGCGGCGCAAGGGCGCGCGCGGGGCTGCGCTGTGGACCGCTTCCAGGACGCGGGGCCGCGCGCCTTCGGCGGCGAAACGGCCGGGCCAGCGAGCGGCCCGGGCACAGCGCGCGGACTCCATCAGCGTCCCTCCCCCACGTACCCGAGCCGCGTCAGGTTCTCGCGCTGCTCCTGGCTCAGGGGCAGGCTGGCGCCCAGCGGGTGCGCGCGCAGCCGGCCCTGGTTCAGCTCGCCGCGGGCTCTGAGGCGCCCGGCAAGCTCTTCGGCCAGCGCGCCTTCGGGCGGCGGACGGTCGCCGGTTTCGAGGTCCGCGTAACGCACCTCGAGGCCCTCGGGGAGCCTGAAATCCGCGCGCTGCAGCCCGCCCACGATCAGGCCCTCGATCGAGCCGGTCTCCGGCCGGCCCAGCAGCTGCTGGAACCAGGCGCGCTCTTCGCGCGCCGCCGGATCCCGAGCCAGGGCCTCGAAGCCGGGCTCGGCGAAGGGCCGCGCCTCGAAACCAAGCAGGGCCAGCAGCGTGTTCGGCAGGGCCACCAGCCCGACCGGGTCGGCGACGCGCCGGGGCCCGAGGCCCGCGCCGCGCATCAGCAGCGGCACGCGCAGGAGCTCGAGGCCGAGTCCGAAGCGATGGCCGAGCCGGCCGTGCTCCAGGAATTCCTCGCCGTGGTCCGAGAGCACGACTTCGAGCCGCGCGCTTCCCGGGCGCCCGGCCTCGAGGCGCGCGAACAGGCGCCGCGCGCAATCGTCGGCGCTGGCCACCGCCTCGTCGTAGAGATCCGAGAGGTAGCGCAGGTCCGCTGCCCCCAGGCCCTCGAAGGGCTCGAGGAAACTGGCCGCGGCGCCGGCGTGGGCCGGCGTCAGCACGCCCGCGGCGGCCTCGTAGCGGCGGCGGAACTCGCCGCCATAGGCCGGGTCCGTGTAGCGGCCCACAAAGGCCTTGCCCGGCAGGTAGGGCGCATGGGTCAGATAGGCGTGCACGAACAGGAACAGGGGCTCGTGCGCGGGCACCTCGGACAGCACCTCGTCCATGGAATCGAGCCGCAAGCCCCAGCGCTCGGGCCCGAATTGGCGCCATTCGAAGCCGCGGTCGAAGCCCAGCTCCGGGGCCAGGTTGCCGCCGTCGGACAGCACCGCGGTTCGATAGCCAGCCGCCTTCAGCACCTCGGGCAGGGTCTCGATGTCGGCGCTGAGGCGCGGGAAGCGCTCCGAGCGCGCGTTGACGTTGGGGATGCCGTGGGCCGCCGGATCGAGGCCGGTGAACAGGCTCATGTGGCTCGGCGCGGTGTGCGGCGCCGAGGCGTAGGCGTGCTCGAAGACCAGGCCCTCGGCCCCGAATCGATCGAGGAACGGCGTCGGTCGGTGGTGGCCGTAGGTCGAGAGCCGATCGGCGCGCAGGGTGTCGAGGCTCAGCAGCACCAGGTCGGGCCGCTGCACGGGCCCCGGCTCTGCTCCGCAGGCGCACAGCAGGCCCAAACCGAGCAGGCTCCAACCCGGCCGCCTCCACGGGCACCGGGCGGCGCCGCGGGCCGCGCTGTTCGACGCGGCCGCAGCGAAGGCAATCAAGGCGGCAAGCGCAAGCATCGGCGCGAGCGCCGCGTTCTTCGCGGCCGCCGCAACCAGCGTGGCTGCGGCAGCCCCGGCCGACGGCACACGCGACCTGCGCGCTGCCGGGCAAGCCCCCCGCTGGCGCGACTCGCCCGCTGCCAGCGGCGCGGCGCAGCCGCGGGCAGCTCGAGGCCATCCGGGACAGCGGGGCCCGGCCCGTGGGCCGCCGGTCCGATCCTCGGCCCGCGGTTCAACGGCGACCGGTTCAACGGCGACCGGGCCAAGGGCGACCGGTTCAACGGCGAACGGGCCAACGGCGACCGCGGCGCCGACCGCAGCGCGGCCCGCGCCGAGTGCGGGGGCCGCGCCGAGGCCCGGGCTCAGCCCGCGGGTCCCCATGGGGCCGCCTCAGGCGCCCTCGGCGCCGGACAGCCGCGGCAGCTCGAGGGCCCGCGTCCGGCGCAGCTCGAGGGCCATGGCCAGGAAGCTCTCGATCGAGAGCAGCGCCTGGGCGCGCGTTCCGCGGGGCCGCACCGCCGCGGTGCCGTCCTGCGCCTCGCGCTCGCCGACGATCAGCATGAACGGCACCTGCTCGGCCTGGGCCTGCTTGATGCGCTTGTTCATGTGGCTCGGATCGTCCATGCAGCTGACCCGCAGGCCTTCGGCGCCGAGGCGCTGGGCCACGCGGCGCGCATACTCGCCGTGTTCCTCGCGGATCGGGATCACCGCCACCTGCTCGGGCGCCAGCCAGAAGGGGAACTTGCCGGCATAGTGCTCGATCAAGCCGCCCACGAAACGCTCCAGGCTGCCGAGCACCGCGCGGTGGATCATGATCGGGCGCTTCTTCAGGCCGTCGCGGTCGGTGTAGGACAGGTCGAAGCGCTCGGGCAGGTTGAAGTCGCACTGCACGGTCGAGTTCTGCCATTCGCGGCCGATGGCGTCCTTGACCTTGAAGTCGATCTTGGGGCCGTAGAACGCGCCGCCGCCCTCGTCGAGCTCCAGCGGGATGCCGGCCAGCTCCGCCCCGCGCCGCAGGGCCTCGAGGGCCTTGTCCCAGATCTCCGGCGCGCCGATGGCCTTCTCCGGCCGGGTGGCCAGGTAGGCCGTGAAGCGGTAGCCGAAGGTCGACATCATCAGGCGCACCAGGTCGAGCACCCCGGCGATCTCGTCGGGCAGTTGCTCGGGGGTGCAGAAGATGTGGCTGTCGTCCTGGGTGAAGCCGCGCACGCGCAGCATGCCGTGCACCACCCCGGACTTCTCGTAGCGATAGACCGTGCCCAGCTCGGCCCAGCGCTGGGGCAGCTCGCGGTAGGAGCGGCCGCGGGTCTGGTAGATCAGGATGTGCCCCGGGCAGTTCATCGGCTTGACCCGATAGGGCGCGCCCTCGATCTCCATCGGGGCGTACATCATCTCGGCGTAGTTCTCGAGGTGCCCGGAGACCGCGAACAGGTTCTCGCGGCTGACGTGCGGGCTGTAGACCGGCTGATAACCGCGCTTGCGATGTTCGGCCCACCAGAAGTCCTCGATCTCCTTGCGCACGATGCCCAGGCGCGGGTGCCAGAAGACAAACCCGGGGCCGGCCTCGGGGTGCACCGAGAACAGGTCCTGATCGACGCCGATGCGGCGATGGTCGCGCAGCTTGACCTCCTCCAGCCAAGCCAGGTGCGCGTTCAGGTCCTCTTCGGTCCAAAACGCCGTGCCGTAGATGCGCTGCAGCATCGGGCGCTGCTCGTCGCCGCGCCAGTAGGCGCCGGCCACGCTGAGCAGCTTGAAGGCGAAGGGGCGGTCGAGGCGATCCACGTGGGGCCCCTCGCACAGGTCGCTCCAGCCGGCGTGGGAATAGAAGGTGATCTTTTCGTCCGCGGGGATCAGGTCGATCGCTTCGACCTTGTAGTCCTGCCCCTTGGCGGCCAGGCTCGCCTTGGCCTCTTCGCGCGACAGCTCGCGGCACTCGAGCTTGGGGCTCTGCTGGGCGATGCGGCGCATCTCCTTCTCGATGCGGCGCAGGTCCGACTCCTCGAGCGGCGCCGGCACCTCCATGTCGTAATAGAACCCGTGCTCGATGGCCGGCCCGAAGCCGAACTTGGTGCCCGGGAAGAGCTTCTCGACGGCCGAAGCCATCAGGTGCGACACCGAGTGCCGCAGGGTCGAGAGCGGGAAGGGACCTTCGCTGGGCTGGCGCTGGGACAGATCGAAGGAACGGGCGGCCACGCCCGCCGGGGCGTCCGCGTCGGAACAAGCCATGGGAGTCGGTCGGGGATCGGGGGTCACCGCCGCCCCCACCTGGGGCGCACGGCGCCGCGCCGGGATCCCTGACCCGCGCGGTCCCCTAGAGTAGGCGCAGGCCGCCCGTTTCCCCAGCTTGCGTGCCCGGGGGAAGCCCAGCGGGGCTTCCGGCTCCGCGGGGCTGGATGGCCGGGCGGGCCGCCGGCTCGGCCGCTCACCGCCCCGCGGGCTGCTCCAGGCCGAAGCACCGCACCTGTCCGGCTTCGCGCTCGTAGACCTCGGCCCAGGCGGGGGTCAGGAAGGAGTCGTCGAGGGGCAGCGCCGGGAGCAGCAGGACCAGCTGGCCCGGGGCGGCAAAGCCCAGCTCGAAGCGGCCTTTGAACGGATGGGGCCCGTGGGGCCACAGCTCCACGGGATCCCGGCCGTCGAAGTCGAAGACCAGGATCTTGGGGTCCGGGCCCGCCGGCAGGACCCGCTGGAGACCCAGGGCCAGGCGCCGTCCGTCGAAGGCGACCGCCAGCCTAGCGGCGTGGCTTGCCACGCGCCGAACGAGAGCTGCGGGGCCGAGCGCACACTCCCGCCCCCGGTGGGACCCGCACCCCCAGTGGGGAGCACCGGCGCCACCCAAGCCTCGTTGGCCGCTGCGATCGGGAAGCCGTCCGCGTCCGGCCTCACGGCGAACGTCGGCCAACGCAAGGTTACGAACAAGCGACCCGAGTTCGGCTCGGAGAGCAGGCCGCGGTACTCGCTGCTGGCTCCTAGCTTGACCTCCGCTTCTGCGGATTCGAGCCCACGGGGCCGACGCTCGAGGGTGCCCTGTCCAACCAAACCGTAAACCTGAAACGCCTTTTCGGATGCGTAGGAGAGGAGCTCAGGAACAAAACCCAGGATCGGCGCGGCGATCAGCAACAGCCCCCAGCGCAGAGGGTGCTGAGCAAGTCCGCGCCGGGCGGCGGTCGGAAGCCGGTCTGGGAGCGGTGCAAAATCTGCGCTGGCGGGCCTTGGCGGCAAGGCATCTCGGACCAATGGGCGATCCCCATCGTCGAACTTCGCAGCCGCCATGCTTGGATTGTAGGCGCGACCTGGAAACCCCGCCAGGCGGCGCTCGCGGGGCACGCCAAGGACGCAGGATGCCGCGCCGCGCCCTGGTTGGCGGCTCTCCTTGGCCGGGCGTCAGCTCGTGGGACCCGCTTCGGCGCGGTAGGCGTCGCGGAAGGTCTCGCCGCGCTGGACGCGCTCGAGGGCCCGAGCGGTGGCGTGCAGCTTGGGGTCGGCGCAGGCCTCCTCGAGGCGCGCAGGGTCCCAGGTCAGCCCCGCGAGGACCCGCGGCAAGAGGGGCAGCAGCGCGGCCATGCGGTCGTGGGCTCGGAACAGCGCCGGCTTGATCAGCTGGAAATCCCGGTGGTATCCGGAGGGCAGATCGCGCAGCAGGTCCAGCAGGGCGGCGCGCTCGGCGATGATCTGTCGGCAGTGGGCGCGCGCGAGCTCGAGCACGTCGGGGTTGCGCTTGTGTGGCATCAGCGAGGAGCCGGTGGTCATGGGGCCCGAGAGGGCCACGAAACCGTGCTCCTCGCTGCCCCAGGACCACAGGTCGAAACACAGCTTGCCGATCGACAGCGCCAGGCCCTCGAGCCAACTCAGGTAGGCGAGCTCCGCGCGGCCGCGGGTCAGTTGGGTCAGGGTGACGGGCTCCTCCGGGCCCGCGAAACCCAGGGCGCGCGCGTTGCCGCCGCGATCGAGGGGCAAGGGCACGCCGTAACCGGAGCCGCTGCCCAGGGGACAGCGTTCGAGCCGGCGGCGCACGGCGTCCCCGTCGGCTAGGTCCTGCACGAGGGCCGCGGCGTAGCCCGAGGCCCAGTCCCCGACGGAGCTCGGCATGGCGCGCCGCCCGTGGGTGTAGCCGGGCAGCGGCAGGCCGCCGTGCTTTGCCGCCAGCTCCTCGAGGGCGCGCACCAACCGGCCGGCTTGCGCCTCGGCCAGCTCCAAGGCCCCGCGCAGCCACAGGCGCAGATCAAGGGCCACCTGGTCGTTGCGGCTCCTGCCCGTGTGCAGGCGCTTGCCGGCGTCGCCGATGGCCGCGATCAGGCGCCGCTCGACCGCGGAGTGCACGTCCTCGTCCGCGGGCTCGACGGTCCATTCGCCGCGGCCATGGCTGGCGAGCAGGGCCTCGAGCCCGCCGCGGATCTGGGCGTGATCCTGGGTGGAAAGCAACCCGGAGCGCAGCAGCCCGTCGGCGTGGGCCAGGGAGCCCTGGATATCGACCTCGACCAGGCGCCGGTCCTGCAGCCAATCGTCGCCGACGGTGAAAGCCAGCATCTGCGGGTCGATCGGCTCGCCGCGATCCCAGATCGGGCGATGGAAGGCGTCGGGTTGGTGTGTCATGGTGCCCGGGGGCCAAGGGGAGAAGCGACGGATCCGTGACGGGGACCGAAGGCTGCCTGCGGATCGAAGCGGCGACGCGGTCCGGGTGCGGCACCGGTCGGCGCGCCAGCGATGGACGGGTGTGCGGCACCGGTCGTCGGCACCGGTCGTCGGCACGGCCGATGCACCGGTGTGCGGCACCGGTCGCGCGGCCAGCGATGGACTGGTGTGCGGCACCGGTCAGCGAGCCGCGAGCGCGGCGGGCTGGCGCAGGGCCTCGAAGCAGCGCTCGGCGAAGCGGGTGTAGAAGCGCGCGCCGGCCAGCACCTCGCTGGCCAGCACGAACTCGTCGGCGGTGTGGCTGCGCACGGTTTCGCCGGGTCCGACCTTGACCGCCGGCACGCCCTGCAGCAGGGCCATGTCGGAGAGCGTGTTCGAGCCGATCGCCCGGCTCCGGCCGGCCGCTTCCAGGGCGGTCAGCACCAGCGGGTGGTTCGCATCGGTTTCGAAGGGCTTCAGGCGCTCGGAGCACAGCTCGAGGCGCGCGCCGGGCAGGCGCTCGGCCAGCAGCGCCAAGGCCTGTGGGCCGCCGTGGGGCGGCGCCAAGCGCCCGTCGAAGACCGCGCGGGCCCGGTCGGGCACCACGTTGTGGCGCTGGCCCGCTTCGAGCACCGTGGGCACCAGGCTCGAGCGGCCGAGCAGCGGGTGCTGGCCCTCGAGGAACAGCACGTCGGGCAGGGCCGCCAGGGCGCGCGCCGCGGACAGCAGGGCGTTGTGATGGGGCACCCGGCCCGCGTGGGCCGCGTGGCAGCTCTGGCCCGCGAAGTGGGCCGCGATCACCACCAGGCCGGACTGGGCGCGCACGACCTCCAGCCCGGTGGGCTCCCCCACCGCGGCGCCGTCCGGCGGTCCGATCGCCGCCAGCAGGTCGCGCATGCCCTGGTTGTTGGTTTCCTCGGTGGCGTTGAGCGCCACGAGCAGCTCGCCGCCCAGGGCCGCGCCGCGCGGCGCCAGCGCGCACAGGGCCGCCAGCATGGCGGCGCCGCTGGCCTTGGCGTCGTTGGCCCCGCGCGCCACCAGGCGCCGGTCGCCGTCGGGCTGGGCCTGCCAGGTGCCGTCGTAGGGATCGCCGCTCCAGCCCTGGCCGACCGGCACCGTGTCGAGGTGCGAAACCAGCAGCAGGCGCGGCCCCGGCCCGCCGATGCGCACGACCAGCCCGTCGCCGATCGGCTCGGCGGACAGGCCGGCGCGCGCCAGCTCGGCCAGCAGCAGGCCCTGCAGGGCCTGCTCGCGACCGCTCTCGCTGGGCGTGGAGACCAGCCGCGAAAGCAGCGCCAGGGGTTCGGCGAAGAGGCTCATGGGCGGCCGGACAGGGAGCCCTCGAGGGCCGCCTCGGGCCGCGGCGCGGGCGCGAGCTCATGGGCCGGCAGGTCGCCCTCGACCTCCGGCAAGCGCGTCACCAGGGTGCCGGTGCCGTGGGTCGTGTAGAGCTCGCCGAGCAGCCCGTCTGCGGCCAGGCCGGAGACCACGTGGGTGCGCTCGACGCCGCGCTCGAGGGCGAAACGCAGGGCGGTCGCCTTGACCGCCATGCCGTCCTTGAGCACGCCGCTCTGCTCGAGCTCGCCGAGCTGCTCTAGGGACAGGGCCGAGACCAGCGAGCGCGGGTCCGCGGCGTCCATCAGGATGCCCGGGGTCGAGGTGATCAGCACCAGCTTGGCAGCTTCCAGGGCCA